>CBDTYP010000047.1:0-13397 GCA_965364645.1 uncultured Gammaproteobacteria bacterium
TGAAGCCGGCCTCGTTCAGGGTGCGATCGGCGAGCTCGACGGCCTCGACGATGGTTTCCACGGTGAGTAGATCCGCCACCTCCCGAAGCGGCACATGGGAGGTGACCCGCGCGTTCCACATGCCGTCGATGACGTTGAACTCGCTCGCGCGGCCGGTGCAGCCCAGGCGTTTCTTCGCCCACTGCAGCTCGTCTTCCGCATCGAGCCCCGCCCGGTGCATGGCCTCCTTGTTGAAGGGCATGAAGCAGATGCCGTCGACGCTGCCCTCGTTCGCGAGGTCCAGGGCTCGACCGAAGCACTGCAGGACGGCGCCGCCGGCGGCGACGGACATCTTCCCGAGGGGGGCATCCCGGGGATCGATGGCCGCGACGTCGAGGAGCGCCGGCATCCCGTCGTCGAAGGTCACCTCGTCGATGCTGGAGCAGATGCGCACGGGATGGTCGAGTCCGGCCACCTCACAGCCCGCCCGGAAGACCCGCGCGTCCGAGACGATCAGGATATTCGCCCGATCTCGAATATCTTCCTCGTCGAGCAGCTTGGCGAGCAGCTCGGCGCCGATCCCCGCCGCGTCGCCTTGAACCAGCGCAATAGTCGCTTTCATGACATCGGATTCAACGATAAAGTCCCGATGGATTCAACCGAGTCAGCACGCCAGTGGCCGATAGTCCTTATAAAGGTGTCTTTCCGATCGTCCCCACGCCCTTCACGGCGACCGGCGAGCTCGATCTGGAAAGCCAGCGCCGGGTCGTCGACTGCATGGTCGATCAGGGCAACGACGGCGTCTGCCTGCTCGCCAACTATTCCGAGCAGTTCGCGCTCTCCGAGCGCGAGCGGGACACGCTCCTCGATATCTGTATGGAGCACCTGGCGGGGCGCCTGCCGGCCATCGTCACCTGCAGTCACTACGCGACGGAGATCGCCGTCGAGCGGGCGCGGCGCGCGGAGGCTGCCGGGGCCGCCATGGTGATGATGATGCCTCCCTATCACGGGGCGCTCCTGCGGGCCGACGAGACCGGTGTCTTCGAGCACTTCGCAGCCGTCGCCGAGGCGATCGCCATCCCCATCATGGTGCAGGACGCGCCGCTCTCCGGCGTGCAGCTGTCGGTGCCGTTCCTGTGTCGGCTCGCGCAAGCGCTTCCGGCGGTCGCCTATCTCAAGATCGAGACGCCTGGCACGGCGGACAAGTTGCGCGCGCTCGTTGCGGGCGCGGGAGATGCCATCGACGGGCCCTTCGACGGCGAGGAGTCCATCACGCTCATGGCGGATCTCGATGCCGGCGCCACCGGGACCATGTGCAGCGCCATGCTGCCGGATCTGATCAAACCCGTCGTCGACTCCTATCTTACCGGTCGGCGCGACGAGGCGGCGGAGCAGTACAATCGAGTCCTGCCTCTCATCAACTACGAGAACCGACAGTGCGGGCTGCGGGCCTGCAAGGTGATCATGAAAGAAGGCGGCGTCATCGCGAGCGACACGGTGCGCCATCCCTTCGCGCCTCTTCCGGAACCCACTCGCCGCGGGTTGCTGGAGCTTGTGAGTCAGCTTGAGCCCCTGGCCTTCAGGTGGGCGTCGTGAGCGACGCGATCATCGACCCTGGGGAGCTCCGCCGCGCGCTCGGCACTTTCGCCACGGGCGTGACCGTGGTGACGACCATCGACGGCGACGGCGCACCGCGCGGTTTCACCGCCAACTCGTTTACCTCCGTGTCCCTCGACCCGCCCCTGATACTGGTCTGTCTCGCGAAGACGGCGGCGAGTTGTCCCGTCTACGAGGCTGCCGAGAGCTTCGCCATCAACATCCTCTCGGAAGATCAGAGGGACGTCTCCGCCGCCTTCGCGTCGCGCACGTCGGATCGTTTCGCGAGCGTCGAGTGGTCGGGGCGTGTCACCGGCTCGCCCGTGCTCGAGGGCGTGGTCGCCTGGCTCGACTGCCGCATGCACGAGGCGGTCGACGCAGGCGATCACGTTATCCTCATCGGCCGCATCGTGGCCTACGACTACACGGCCTCGAGCCCGCTCGGCTTCTGCCGTGGGGCCTACGTCTCCTTCGGCCTTTCGCGGGACGCGGTGCGTGCCGCCGAGGAAGACGACAGCACGCGCCTGCTCGCGCTCATCGAGCACGAGGATGCCATCCTGTTCGAGCGCGACGCTGAGAGCGGCACGCTGTCGCTCCCGGGCGCATCGCGGGTCGGCGCTACGGACGACGACGCCAGCCTGATGGGGAAGGTCAAGGCGGCCGGCGTAGACGCCGAGCTGTCCTTCCTGTTCGCCGTCTATGAGGATCCGGAGACAGGCTTCCACAACATCGTCTATCGCGGCGAGGCGCGGGCCATCGAGGATCGCGCACGGGCGGCGCTGGTCTCCTTCGCAGACATTCCCTGGGACGCCATCGGGGACGCAGCCGTGCGATCCATGATCGAACGCTACGTGCGCGAACGGGAGGAGGACGCCTTCGGCGTCTACGTCGGCGACACGAAAGACGGCCACGTCAGGCCCCTGGCGGGGAGCGATTAATAATTCGGGGACAGTATACGTATTTCCCGCGAGCGTCCCGGGCTCGGCCGGAAATACGTATACTGTCCCCGGATTTGTCTGGGGCGTTGGGGGCTATGAGAGAGAACGTTTCGACCGCTTTCGGTGGGCATCGGGTCGGCAGTATCGAGGAGCTGGAGGCTGTTTATGGGGAACCTCTGGGGCAGTCGCTGGTGAAGGAGCTCGACCGTATCTCCGATCACTATCGTGCATTTATCGAGAAGGCTCCCTTCGTCACGATGGCGACCTGCGGGCCGGAGGGGCTCGACTGCTCGCCCCGGGGTGATCCTGCCGGCTTCGTGCGGGTCGTCGACGAGAAGACTCTCATGTTGCCCGATCGCCGCGGCAACAATCGCATTGACAGCTTACGCAACCTGGTTCGCGATCCGCGTATCTCACTGCTGTTCCTGATCCCCGGCGTCAACGAGACCATCCGCATCAACGGGCGCGCGGACATCGTCGTCGATCCGGATCTATGCGAGTCGTTCGCGATCAACGGGAAGCTGCCGAGGAGTGTCCTCGTCGTCACCGTGGATCGGATCTACTTCCAGTGCCAGAAGGCGCTCGTGCGATCCCGGCTGTGGGATGCGGAGGCGCAGATCTCGCGATCGGATCTGCCGAGCACGGGCAAGATGCTCGAAGCGCTCTCGGAGGACGGCTTCGACGGCGACGCGTACGACCGCAACTACCCGAAGCGCATGCAGAAGACGATCTATTGAGTCGCCCGGCGATTCCACCATCGCTGTGATTCACGAACGATTCGGAGGCTACCGCATCGTAGCGGCGTGCTTCGTCGTCCAGGGCGTCGTCATCGGTTCGATGTTCGCCTACGGCGTCTTCTTCCCGCATTTCGAGGCCGAGTTCGGCTGGTCGCGGGCGACGATCTCCGGGGCGTCGTCACTTGCCTTCGTCGTCATGGGTGTGCTCGCCATCGCCGCCGGCAAGCTGAACGACTCGATCGGCCCGCGTGTCCTCATCGCCGTATCGGCGCTCTTCTTCGGGGTGGGGTACGCCTCCCTGTCCGCCCTGCAGGCCCCCTGGGAGCTGTTCCTCTTCTACGGAATACTCGTCGGCGTCGGCTACAGCACTCACGACGTGGTCACGCTATCGACCATCGCGCGTTGGTTCGTGCGCCGCCGGGGCACCATGACCGGCATCGCCAAGGTCGGGACCGGTATCGGTCAGGTGCTCGTTCCGTCGATCGCCGCCGCCCTCATCGCGATGCTCGGCTGGCGAAGCGCCGCGTTCATCATGGGCGTCGTGTCACTCGTGCTCCTACTGGCCGCGGCCCGGGTGATGCGCCGGGATCCCCATAGCGTCGGCCAGCACCCCGACGGGGACCCGGTGCCGGAGGGCGGCGGGTCGGGCGATCGCCGGGAGAGCGGCATGACGCTCGGCGAGGCCGCCGCCACCCGTCAATTCTGGATACTGTGTGCCGTCCAGCTCGCCGTCTTCTTCTGCCTGCTGACGGTCATGATTCACATCGTGCCCCACGCGACGGACCAGGGCGCCGCGCCCGCCGTGGCGGCGACGATACTCTCTACGATAGGGGCCGTCAGCATCGCCGGCCGTCTGACCATCGGCACGCTGATCGATCGGCTCGGGGGCCGACGCTCGCTCGCCATCTGCTTCGCCGTGCTGCTCGCGAGTCTCCTCCTGCTCCAGGTTGCCGAGGTTACCTGGATGCTGTTCGTGTTCGCGGCAATCTACGGGTTCGCCCACGGCGGCTTCTTCACCGTCATGTCGCCCGCCGTCGCGGAGTACTTCGGAACCGGATCCCACGGCGTGATCTTCGGAATCGTGCTGTTCAGCGGCACCATCGGCGGCGCGGTAGGTCCGCTGGTGGCCGGCGGCCTCTTTGACTCGACCAGCAGCTACGACACCGCGTTCCTGATCCTCGCGGGCTTCTCCGTGTTTGGGTTGATCGTGACCGCCGGGCTGCCGTCGACGCGATCACGCGCAGCGGGCCCCGCAAGGGAGTCACTCGGTTGAAGATCATCGGCGTCGAGACCCTGCGCATCACCGCGCGTCCGAACCTCGTCTGGGTGCAGTTGCGCACCGACGAAGGCGTCACCGGACTCGGCGAGTCCTGGTTCGGCGCCGCCGCGGTCGAGGCGGATGTCCACGATCGCGTCGCGCCGCTCCTGCTCGGAGAGGATCCCGCCGACATCGCGGCGCTCCATCGCCGCCTGCGGCCGTACGTCGGGTTCTTCGGCGCCGGTGCCGAGATGCGCGCGTGCTCCGCGGTGGACGTCGCGCTCTGGGACATCGCCGGCAAGGCCGCCGGCAAGCCCATCCACGATCTCCTGGGCGGCAAGGTGCGCGAGAGCATCCCGGTCTACAACACTTGCGCGGGGCCGGACTACGTCTCCCGGACCGCCGCCGTTCGCCCGGACAACTTCGGCCTGCCCGGAGAAGGCCAGGGAGAAGGCCACAGAGGCCGGGTGTACGAGGATCTCGACGGCTTCATGCACCGGGCCGACGAGGTGGCGGCGGAGCTCCTGGAGATGGGCATCCACTCCATGAAGATCTGGCCCTTCGATTTCGTCGACGGGGCGGCGGAGGGCCTCGACATCACGCCGTCGGAGATCGCGACGGCGCTCCGGCCCTTCGAGAAGGTGCGCGGGGCCCATGGGGATCGCATGGCGCTCAAGGCGGAGCTCCATGGCCTGTGGAGCCTCGCCGCGGCGAAGAAGATCGCCGCCGCCCTCGAGCCCATCGGCATGGACTGGATCGAGGATCCCGTGTGGATGGACCGGCTCTCGGATCTCGGGGCCCTGGTGGAGAGCACCTCGGCGCCCATCGCGGCCGGCGAGACCCTCGGGGGCAGCGGGCAGATCCACGAGCTCCTGCACCTCGGCCGCGTCGCGACGCCCATCGTCGACGTGACCTGGGGAGGCGGCATCACGTTCGCGAAAGACGCCGCGGAGCAGGCCCGGGCGCTGGGCAGGAACATCGCCTTTCACGACTGCTCGGGCCCGGTGACGCTGGCGAGCTCCACCCACCTCGCGCTCGCCTGCCCGAACGTCGTCGAGCAGGAGATCACCCGTGCCTTCTACTACGGCTGGTACCACGAGCTCGTGGACACGCCGCCCCCCATCGACGATGGTGCCATCCGCACACCCCCCGGCCCCGGCCTCGGCCTCGCCCTTCAGCCCGGTCTCGAGCAGCGCCCCGACGCCATCCGGCGGCTAACGGCACTCCCCTGACAAACACCGGAATTCCCTGTATCGTCTCGACCCGACAAAGAATCAGGCGGGTCAGATCCGCTTGAATGTTCAATGGCGACCCGTATCGGTCCCCTCGCATCGCGAAGCTGCAAACCCCGTCAGACCCGGAAGGGAGCAGCGGTAGTGGCGGAAGCGGGTGCCGGGGTGTGGCTGGTACGGGGCGCCGCCCTAAGTCGCCCCTTCGGGGCGACTTAGGGCGGCGCGCTCCCCTGCGGGGAGCGCGTATCGGTTTTGATGGTAGATCTTCAGGCTCCCCCTGCGGGGGAGCCGTTTCGGGGAGAGGGGCTTCGGGCGCTCCTTGTTTATCACCCGCCCCCCTGTCCCCCCTCCCGTCGAGGGAGGGGGGGACCCTTCGTTGGAGGTAGTGCCGGGGGTTGGGGTTGATCTTGTAGGTTGGGCTGAGCGTAGCGAAGCCCAACAACGGCGCAGCCGGTGCCCCCATCATCTAGCGATCTAATTACCTCCTGTATATAGTCGCGCTGTTCTGCGCCGTGGGGGTGAGGGTGCGCTATTCGGTATTCAGTCTGGCTCGCAATGCGCTCAGCAATCACAAGGGCTGGGGGCAGGCGTGGCGCAGCCCGGAGCCCCGTTCCCACTACGACGTCATCATCATCGGCGCCGGCGGGCATGGCCTCGCGACGGCCTACTACCTCGCCAAGGAACACGGCATCACCAACGTCGCCGTCCTCGAGAAGGGTTGGCTCGGCGGCGGGAATACCGGACGCAACACGACCATCGTGCGCTCCAACTACATGCTGGAGGCGAACGCGCACTTCTACGAGCATTCGCTGAAGCTGTGGGAGGGCCTCTCCCAGGATCTCAACTACAACGTCATGTTCAGTCAGCGTGGCGTCATCAATCTGGCCCACAGCGATCCCCAGCTCGACGCCTTCAATCGCCGCGGCAACGCCATGCGCCTGAACGGCATCGACGCGGTGATGCTCGGCCGGGAAGAGATCGCGCGCATGGTGCCGCTGCTCGATTGCTCGCCAACGGCGCGCTTTCCGGTCGTCGGCGGACTACTGCAGGCGCGGGGCGGCGTGGCCCGTCACGACGCGGTCGCCTGGGGCTTCGCGCGCGCCGCCGACGCGCGCGGGGTGGACATCATCCAGAACTGCGAGGTCACCGGCATTCGCCGTGACGGCGACCGGGTGGTGGGCGTCGATACGACCCGCGGCTACATCGGCGGCAACAAGATCGGTATCGTCGTCGCCGGGAACTCGAGCCGTCTCGCCGCCATGGCCGACGTGCGCCTGCCCATGGAATCCCACGTCCTGCAGGCCATGGTCACCGAGCCGTTGAAGCCGGTGCTCGACACCGTCGTGACCTCCGGCGCGACACATCTCTATATCAGTCAGACCGACAAGGGCGAGATCCTCATGGGCGGCGATCTCGACGGCTACAACTCCTACGCCCAGAGAGGGAACCTGCCCCTCATCGAGCACGTCGTCGCCGGCGCGCTCAGCATGTTCCCCTTCCTCGGTCGGCTCCGCCTGATGCGCACCTGGGGTGGCGTGATGGACATGAGCATGGACGGCAGTCCCATCATCGGTAAGTTGCCGGTCAAGGGGCTCTATATGGACGGCGGCTGGTGCTACGGCGGGTTCAAGGCGACACCGGGCTCCGGCTGGGTGTTCGCGTACACGTTGGCCCATGACCGCCCGCATCCCCTGAACGAGGCCTTCAGCCTGGAGCGCTTCAGCACGGGGTACCTGCTGGACGAGAAGGGCGCCGGCGCGACGCCCGGGTACCACTGAACCAATGAAGTCCACGAATCGCCGAACGGTGTCTGCTGTAGGAGCGAGCTTGCTCGCGAATCAGGCCTCATTCGCGAGCAAGCTCGCTCCTACAGCGGGCAAAGTTTCTCATAGGTTGAGAGACTGATGCTGCTCATCCCCTGTCCATGGTGCGGCGCGCGGGCGCAGACCGAATACAGCTACGGCGGTGACGCGACAGTGGAGCGGCCCGAGGATCCGGAGCGGGTATCACGGGAGGAGTGGCTCGATCACGTGTATCTCCGGGACAACCCGCGCGGACCGCATCTCGAGTGGTGGTATCACGCCGCCGGTTGCCGGCGCTGGATCAAGGTGCGCCGCGACACGCTCACCCACGACGTACTGGGTTCGTCGCCGCCGGGCGAGGACGTGGAGGGCGGATCGTCTTGAGCGCGCAGCCCTTCAGAAAGCTCGAGGGCGGACTTGTCGATCGCGATCGGCCCCTCGCGTTTCGCTTCGACGGCCGTGCCTACACGGGCTTCGCGGGCGACACGCTGGCCTCGGCGCTGCTCGCCAACGGCGTCAAGGTCGTCGGGCGCAGCTTCAAGTACCACCGCCGGCGCGGGATCTTCGGCGCGGGCGTCGAAGAGCCGAACGCGCTCATCACATTGCGCGACGGCAATCGCCAGGAGCCGAACCTGCGCGCCACCCGTATCGAGCTCTTCGACGGGCTCACCGCGACCAGTCAGAATCGTTGGCCGTCGCTGGATTTCGATGTCGGCGGCATCAACAACGTCATGTCGCGATTCCTGCCCGCGGGTTTCTACTACAAGACCTTCATGTGGCCCGCGAGCGCGTGGATGTTCTACGAGCGCATCATCCGCGCCGCGGCCGGGCTCGGAAGGGCGCCGCGGCTCGCCGATCCCGACTACTACGAACGCCGCCACGCCCACTGCGACGTGCTCGTCGTGGGGGCCGGCCCGAGCGGCCTCTCCGCCGCCCTCGCCGCCGGCAGGAGCGGGGCGCGGGTCATCCTGGTGGACGAGAATCCGGCGGCGGGCGGGAGCCTCCTCGGGCGACCGGCCACCATCGACGACGTGCCCGCGCTCGCCTGGGTGGACGAGGTCGCCGGCGAGCTGGCAGCCATGACCAATGTGCGCGTACTGAAGCGCGCCACCGCGTTCGGATACTACGATCAGAACCTCGTCACCGTGTGCGAGCGTGTTGCAGACCACGTGGCGAGCCCCCAGGCGCACCAGCCGCGCCAACGCACCTGGTGGATTCGCGCGGGGCGCGTCGTGCTCGCCACCGGCGCCATCGAGCGCCCCTTCGTCTTCGCGGGTAACGATCTGCCGGGAATCATGCTCGCGTCGGCGGTGCAGACCTACCAGCACCAGTACGCGGTCAAGTGCGGACGGCGCGCGGTGGTGTTCACGAACAACGACAGCGCTTACGGGTGCGTGTCCGCGCTCACCGGCGGCGGCGTGCCGGTGTCGGCCGTTGTCGACTCGCGCGCATCCGGGCCTGGCGATGGCGCACGCGGGATCGTCGAGGCGGCGGGCGTCGAGCTTCTATGCGGGCACGGGGTCGTGCGCGCCCGGGGTAAGAAGGGTGTCGAAGGCGTCGAGGTGATGGCGCTCGCCAGCGACGGCGCGCGGGTCAGCGGCAGGGCGCGAAACATCGACTGCGATCTCCTGTGCGTATCCGGTGGTTGGAATCCGACTGTGCACCTCTTCTCCCAGTCCCAGGGGAAGCTCCGCTACGATGACGCGCTGACGACCTTCGTGCCGGACGAATCCCGGCAGGCGGAACGTTCCGCCGGCGCCGCGGCGGGGCGCTTTGCTCTCGGCGAGTGCCTGGGCGACGGATTGGATGCCGGAGCCGAGGCCGCACGCACGATGGGCTTCACGCCGCCCGCCGATCTTCGGGCCGCGAAGTGCGAAGACGGGAAAGAGGCTCCGATCGAGGCCTTGTGGACAGTGCCGCTTCCCGGCGGTCGCCGCGAAAAGCAATTCGTGGATCTCCAGAACGACGTCACCGCGGCGGACGTGGCGCTCGCCCATCGCGAGAACTATCAGTCGGTAGAGCACCTCAAGCGCTATACCACCCTCGGCATGGGCACGGATCAGGGCCGCACCAGCAACGTGAACGGGCTCGCCATCATGGCGGCGCTGCAGGGCACCGAGATCCCGAACGTCGGCACGACGACGTTCAGGCCGCCGTTCACTCCCGTGACCCTCGGGGCGCTGACGGCCCGGGAGGTGGGTCACGATCTCGCACCATTGCGTCTAAGCCCGATGCACGACTGGCACGTCGGCGTCGGCGCGAACTTCGTTACCGTGGGGCTGTGGCTGCGCGCCCAGTACTACGCCAAGCGCGGCGAAGCCATGATGGAGGCCATAAACCGCGAGGTGCTGGCGGTGCGCACTTCGGTCGGCATGGTGGACGTATCGACCCTCGGCAAGATCGAGATCCAGGGCCGGGACGCCGCGGAGTTTCTCGAGCGCGTCTACATCAACCGCTGGACCAACCTGAAGGTCGGGCGATGCCGCTACGGCTTCATGCTGCGCGAGGATGGCTTCATCCTCGACGACGGCACCACGACGCGCACCGCCGAGAACAGCTTCTACATGACGACTACCACGGCACAGGCCGGGCCGGTGATGGCGCATCTCGAGTACTACGCGCAGACCGTGTGGCCGGAGCTGCACGTGCACTTCACCTCCGTGACCGACCAGTGGGCGGGCATGGCCATCGCCGGGCCGAGGGCGCGGGACGTGCTCGCCAGGGCGTGCACCGGCAGCGATGTCGGCAACGAGGCGTTGCCCTTCATGGGCTACCTCGAGTGCCGCATCGACGGCGCCCCGGTGCGGCTCTTCCGCATGACCTTCTCCGGCGAGATGGCCTACGAGGTGCACACGCCGTCCGACTACGGCACCCGGGTGTGGGAAGCGTTGTTGGCGGCGGGCCAGGAGCACGGCATCACGCCTTACGGCACCGAGGCCATGTCGGTGCTCCGCATCGAGAAGGGGCACGTAGTGGGTGCAGAGCTCGACGGGCGCACGATTCCCGCGGACTTCGGTTTCGAGCGCATGCAGAAGAAGGACACCGACTTCATCGGCAAGCGCTCTCTCGAGCGCCCGGCGCTCGCCTACGGGCCGCGCAAGCACATCGTCGGACTCACCTCCGAGGATGGGCGGAAGATTCCGCGGGGCGCGCAGATCGTCTGGAACCCGACCGCGAGGCGGCCGGTGGAGATGCTCGGGCACGTGAGCTCCACCTGCTACAGCCCGAACGTCGGCAACTACATCGCGCTCGCGCTCCTGGACGACGAGGACGCCTACCAGGGCAAGGTGCTATACGCGTCGTCGCCGCTCGCGGGCAGCCACGTGCCGGTCCGCGTCGGCAGCTCTGTCTTCATCGATCCGGAAGGAGAGCGTGCCCGTGGTTGACGACAGAAGAAGCTCGGCCCTCGACAGGCACTACCAGCCGGGGACCTTCGGCGCGACCGGACCCGGCGCGCCGGGTCTCACCCTGGGCGAGCGCCCCGGTCTCGCCATGGCCCAGGTGAACGGCGCCCCCGAGGGAGAGGGGCCCGCGCCGCTGGGCTCCAGCCGCGACAACGATTCGACCCTGCTCTGGACCGGGCCGGGCCAGTGGTTCGCCGTCTCCGAGAGCCTCGATGCCGGCGGACTCGTCGCCGCGCTGGAGGAACGGCTTTCCTCGAGCGGCGCGACGGTCAGCAACTTGAGTCACGCGCGCACGGTGGTGCGGGTGGGCGGCCCGGCGTGGCGGGAGCTTCTCGCCAAGGGCTGCCCGGCGGACATCGACGCCCTGGCGCCCGGGGACTGCGTGGCGAGCCTGCTGAGTCACTTCACCGTGATCATCCACTGCGTGGCAGACGATGTGGCCGATGTGTACGTTTTCCGCAGCTTCGGCGCGAGCCTCTGGGAGTGGCTGCGGGGCGGCGCCGAGGAGTTTGGTTACACGGTGCCGGAAAGGTAGTTCGACCGAGGCCGGCCTCGGTTGATGTGCCATTGGGCGGCTGGCATGATGCCTCCCCAGGGACCGGCGCCAGCCGGCCCCAGGACAACTAGAACGAAAACCAGGAGGTCGAAATGATCAAGAAACTCCTCAGCGTCGTATCCACCATCGCGCTCGCCCTGACCTTCGGGGTCCAGGCGGCGTCCGCTGGCGGTAACGACCGACTCATGAAGGTGCTGAACCGCGGCAAGATCGTCATCGGCGTGAAGGCCGACTACAAGCCGTGGGGCTTCCGCGACAGCTCCGGGAAGCTCGTCGGCATGGAGATCGACATGGCCCAGGATGTGGCCGACGCTCTCGGTGTCGAGCTCGAGCTCGTTCCCGTCCAGTCGTCGAACCGCATGCAGTTCGTGCAACAGGGCAAGATCGACATGATGATCGCCACCATGTCGGACAAGGCCGATCGCCGCAAGGTCGTAGGCATCATCGATCCGAACTATTACACGTCGGGCACCAACGTGCTGGCGAGCAAGAAGGCCGGATTGAAGTCGTGGAACGACCTGAAAGGCAAGCCCGTGTGCGGCAAGCAGGGCGCTTTCTACAACAAGCCCGTGTCGCAGCGCTACGGCGCGAAGATCGTTGCCTTCGTCGGCAACGCCGAGGCGAAGCAGGCGCTGAAGGACGGACGCTGCGTTGCGTGGGTCTATGACGACTCATCCATCATGGCGGATCTCGCGTCCGGCGATTGGGACGGCTACGAGATGCCGATGCAGACCGAGGACGACACGCCCTGGGGTCTCGCGGTGCCTGTGGAAGAGCGCGACAAGCTGTTCGGTCGTTTCATGGCCGGCATGTCCTATGAGTGGCACAGCAGTGGCCGGCTCATCGAGCTCGAGAAGAAGTGGGGCATTCAACCCACCGCCTATCTGCAGCAGATGCACGAGAAGCTGAAGGCGTATACGCCTAATTAGCAGTCGCGAATGCCGGGTGGCGCCGACGGCGTCACCCGGTTTTCTTGTCTTCGGCTTCGGAATGTCTCGCGTCTGAGGGGGGTCTCACGTGGAAGCATTCTACGAATGGTTCCAGCAGCTCTACGACAGCACCGGCTGGAACTTCGTGTTCATGTACGACGAGTACGAACGCGATCGCCTGCTGGAAGCCATGTGGGTCACTATCAAGCTGTCTCTCAGTTGCCTGTTTTTCTCTCTCATCGTCGGTGTCATCGGCGCGTGGGCCCAGGGCGCGAAGTCGGCAATCGTGCGGAACTTCGTCTACTGGTACATCCAGGCATTCCGCAACACGCCGCCGCTCGTCCAGATCCTGTTTTTCTATTTCGTGATCGGCAACCTCCTGCCGACCTACGATGCCGGCGGCTACCAGGAGCAATACATCGGCGCCTTCGGCTGGGCCGTGGTGTCACTGTCGTTCTTCGCGGGCGCGTTCAACGTCGAGATATTCCGCGCCGGCGTCGAGGCCGTGCCGACCGCAACCATCGAGGCCGCCGAGGCGCTCGGTTACAGCCGGCTGAAGGCCTACATCTATATCGTGCTGCCGCTCGCGTTCAGGGTTAGTCTCCCGGCGCTCAACAACAACCTGGTCAACCTGGTCAAGACCACGACGCTCGCCTACATCATCGCAGTGCCGGAGATGATGTACACGGCGAATCAGATGTGGTCGGACAACGTGAACGTGTCGGAGATGATGATCGTTCTCTTCTTCTTCTACGTGGGCCTGGTCGCGATCCTCGTCTACTTCATGCACCGCTGGGAGCGCGCCATGAAGATTCCAGGATACGGCGAATGAGCAAACCGAGCATGCATGGATCCAAGACCGATCTGCCGGTGCTCATGCCCGGCGCTTCCGTGCTGATGCAACGAGCCGGGCAAGAACGCCGCGAGGGTCACTTCCGAGTGGAGCTCAAACTCTGGCACGGCGTC
>CBDTYP010000048.1:0-13160 GCA_965364645.1 uncultured Gammaproteobacteria bacterium
GCCGACGACGGCACCGCCTTCGTCACCTCCCGGGACGGGACGGACACCGGCGAGCTCACCCAGATGGTCAGTCCGACGACGGTGGCCGCGCCCGATGCGGACACCAACGCCGGCGCATCCGCGGGTGCCGCCGCGGCCTATTCGACACCACAGCCCTCCCCCGCGCCGGCGAAGACCGCCAGCACGGCAGCGCAGGCCCCCGCAAAGAAGACCACTACCAGACAGGCGGCCACGCCGCCGAAACCGAAGAAGCAGACCGTCGCTAAGGCCAAGCCGAAACCCAAAGCCACGGCTCCGCGAAAGTCGGCGAGGCAGCGCGAGATCGAGTACTTGAGCCGTCTTTCCCGCCAGCGCCTGCAACAGGGCAAGCTGGACAAACCCTTCGGTGACAATGCCGTCTACTACCGGGACGAATTGGTCCGCGTGGCGCCAAAGAGCGCCGTCGCCGCCCGCATCTCCTACGATATCGCCGAGCGATACCGCCGACGCGCGGAGCACGAGATCGCGACCGGGCAGTTTCTCACGGCGCGGGGCTCGATCGATGACGGCTTGCGGGTGCGTCCCGACCATAAACGTCTCAGGGACCTCAAGGAAAACACCATCTCCGAGTACTCGAAGGGGTTTTTCGGAAAGGCATACGACGACTTCAAGCGCACCCTCCGTGAAAACGAGTCGGGTCAGGTCCACAGCACGCCACCCGGCCAGGACCGATAACGCCCTCCACCGCACCGGCTGGGGCCATTCGCCTTCAGTGAGACCCGATTACTGGCGCCACCAGGTGCTTTCCGCGGCCGTTTCTGCCTCGTGGCACGTTCGGACTCCGGAATTCCCGCCTGGTATACCCAATACCAGTGGATTGCGCGAACTTATCCACAGCCTGCCGTCATTTGCTGTGTCGTAAGACCTGCCACAGCACGCTCGGCGCGCGCAAGTGACGCCCGTCACAATTGAAGAACCCCGACGCTGTTGAACGCGTGTTTTGATTTAGGGATGACGTTTTCGTCATGGAACAATAGAACGAAACGACTACTCTAATGGCATAGGGAGACGGGGGACGTATGTTGCGGATTCGCATGTTCTGCATTCGAAACTGCAACTATTGTGGCGGCATGGAGCTGAAACTGAACGGAGTGTGTCGTGTAACTACGCTAATCGGGCGCGAAAAGAGCTGAACGCGTTCGAATAACGCCGAACGAATCCGGCGTGGCTGCACACAGACTCGAGTATCCCGATGACGGGATAGCTCCGCCGCTTCAGACCTTACACGCGTAGGGGTACTGACAGATGACGGAGTCCACGGGTCTCGCCAAAAAAGGCACCAAGTCGAAGTTCATTGATTCTCTGGGCAGCTATGCCCAATCCCACAAGGCTCGCCACTGGAAAGGCACCTTCGCCGAGTTTCTCGAGCAGGTTCTCCCACAGAATCCCGATGGGGTCTGCCGCAATTCCCACCAGTACATCTGGGACATGCTGCAATGGAAGGCCGGTCACTCCACCAACGGTAAACAGGACTCCGCGATCAGCCTGTTCTCCCAGGAGCTCTACGGCGTCGACGACGCGCTCGAAAGGGTCGCCGACTACTTCAAGGCCGCGAGCGCCGGCTCCGAGGTGGGGCGCCGCCTGCTGCTGTTGCTGGGCCCGCCCTCCGGCGGCAAGTCCACCGTCGTCATCCTCCTCAAGCGTGGACTCGAGGAGTACAGCCACACCGACGACGGCGCCATCTACGCCATCGAAGGCTGCCCGGTGCACGAATCGCCCCTGCACCTGATCCCCCA
This sequence comes from uncultured Gammaproteobacteria bacterium, assembly GCA_965364645.1. Lineage (GTDB taxonomy): Bacteria > Pseudomonadota > Gammaproteobacteria > HK1 > HK1 > JAABYT01. The sequence continues at coordinate 1,776 of CBDTYP010000048.1, forward strand.
CAGCATGCGCGCCGAGTTTCGTGAGTCCTATGGCGTCGAAATCGCCGGAGAGCTGTGTCCCCACAATCGCGCCCGCCTCGATCAAGAGTTCGAGGGCGACTTCATGAAGATGCCGGTCGAGCGCATATTCCTCTCCGAGGCAGCCCGCGTCGGCGTCGGCACCTACGCGCCCCACGACCCGACGACCGCGGATATCGCGGATCTGGTGGGCTCGGTGGATCTCTCGAAAGTCGCGGAGATCGGCGACGAGGGGGACCCGCGCGCCTGGTCGTGGTCCGGCGCCGTATACGCCGCGAGCCGCGGCGTGCTGGAGATGATCGAGATACTCAAGGTCAAGCGGGAGTTTCTGTACCTGCTCCTGACCCTGACCCAGGAGAAGAACGTCAAGGTCTCGCGCTTCCCGCTCATCTATCTCGACGAGACCATTCTCGCCCACACCAACATGGCGGAGTTCCGCAAGTTCCTCCAGGAGAAGGAGAACGAGGCGCTGCTCGATCGCATGGTCATCGTGCAGGTGCCTTACACGCTGTCCTATCAGGAAGAGGCGCGAATTTACAAGAAGCTGATCTCGTCGGCGCGGGCATTTCAGAACGTTCACCTGGATCCTCACGCCCTCAAGACTTCGGCGGTGTTCTCGGTACTCACTCGCTTCGCCGAATCGGAGCGCGAGGACCTGGACGTCTCGAAGAAGGCGCGTCTCTTCGCCGGCGAGGATGCCGAAGGTTTCTCGGACTCAGAGATCGATCGCATCCGCGCCGAGGCGCCGGAGGAAGGACTCGGCGGTATCAGCCCGCGATTCATCGTCAACGCGCTCTCGAACGCCATCATCAAGAGCGAGGCCCAGAGTCTGACGACCATGGAAGTGCTGCTCACGCTGAAAGACGCCATCGAGTCCGACGCGCGCATTGATATCAAGCAGAAGCGCACGTGGATCGATCTGCTTGTGACGGCCCGCAAGGACTTCTACAACCGCTGGGTCAAGGAAGACATCCATCGCGCGCTGTTCGCATCGTTCGAGGAAGAGGCCGAGGGCTTGCTCGAGAAGTATCTCGACGAGGTCGAGGCCATGCTCGACAACCGCGAGGTAACCGATAGCATGACCAGCGACACCCGCCCACCCGACGAGCGCTTCCTGCGTTCGGTGGAGGAGAAGATCAACATCTCCGACGCCGGCAAGGAGAGCTTCCGCCAGGAGGTGGTGCGAAAGGCCATGGTCGCCTTCAAGCAGGGTGAGAAGTTCAGCCTCGGCAGCCACAGCAAGCTCAAGGAAGCCGTGGAGCAGTATCTGTTCGAGGAACGGCGCGATGTACTGAGGCTGGTTACATCCGTAACCCGCCCCGACGACGAGGTAGCGGCGAAGATCTCCGCGGTCGAGGAACGACTGGTCAGCGAGTATGGATACGATACGCACAGCGCCCAGGAGGCGCTGAGCTACGTAACCACCCTACTTTCACAGGAATAGAATGACAGCAATCGGAAAAGCCGGAGTTGTAGGAGCGAGCTTGCTCGCGAATGTTCGCGAGCAAGCTCGCTCCTACAGGCAGGGCGATGCCTACTGACAGGGACCATCGGTCCGCCATCGTCCAGTCGACGCGCTGGTATGACCTCTTTTCGCGTGGCGCCAGGGATTGGCTGCGCCACAACGAGAAGGTCCGGGAGTCGGTAAAGGAATCGCTGCCCGAGCTGGTCTCGGGGCCGGACGTGCTCACTCAGCCCGAGAATCGCACCGTCAAGGTGCCGATCAAGTTCCTGGAGCACTATCGCTTCAGACTATCTGACGGCGATGCGCAGACCGGCGTCGGGCAGGGCGAGGGCACGAAGCCCGGCGACGTTCTCCGGCCGGCCGCCCCGGGAGGCAAGGGCTCCGGCGGCGCCGGCACGGGAGAAGGCGGCGTCGAGTTCGTTCTCGAGTTCAAGGTCGACGAGATCCTCGATTGGCTGTGGGAAGAGCTGGAGCTCCCCAATCTCGAACCCAAGACCGCCGACAGCATCGATCAGTCGGAGTATGTGCGAGAAGGCATCGATCGCCGTGGACCGCGGGCGAGACTGGATCGACGCCGGACCGTCAAGGAGGCGGTGAAACGTCGTGCGATCCAGACGAATCCGATCCCCTTCACCGATGACGACCTGCGCTTTCGACAGCTGGCACGGCGTCCTCAGCCGCTGACCCAGGCGGCGGTCATTTTCATCCTCGACGTGTCCTCGAGCATGGACGACGCCTCGCGCCAGCTCGCGAAGTCGTTCTTCTTCTGGGCCCTGCAGGGCATCCGCCGGCAGCACACGCGTATCGAGACCGCCTTCATCGGCCACACGGTCAACGCCTGGGAGTTTTCCGAAGAGGAGTTCTTTGCCGTTCGCGCAACCGGCGGCACAGAGGCATCCGGCGCTTTCGCCCTCTCACAGGAGATTATCCAGGAGCGATTCGACCCCTCCCAGTACAACGTCTACGTCTTCTACGCCTCCGACGGGGACAACTTCGCCGCCGATCGGGAAGGCTCGCGGGAGCGGCTGAAGGGTCTGTCGGCGACTGCCAACTACATGGGGTACGTGGAGACGACGCGCCGCTCGAGCGATCGTCTAAACACCGAGATGGGCCGCCTGTTCAAGGAGCTCGAGGAAGGCGAAGGGCAATCGGGCAGCTACGCGCTCGGCAACCAGGAAGATGTCTGGAACGCCATCCGGCGATTCTTCACGCAGCAAGCCACTCAAGAGGATTGAGGCCATGACCGGCGAGAGTCGTTTCTACCGAAACGAGATCGAAGAGCTCGCCCACAGCTTCGGGCTCGACTTCTATCCCGTGGAGTTCGAGGTCGTACCTCCGAGCTTCATGACCGAGGTTGCGGTGTACGGCCTCCCGGTGCGCATGCCCCACTGGTCCTTCGGGGTTCGTTACATCCATCAGCTCGTGCAGCACAAGATGGGACACTCGCGCATATTCGAGGTCGTCTACCCCGGGGACCCCGGCCATGCGTTCCTCGCCAACAACAACTCCGACATGGACAACACGCTCGTGTGCGCCCATGTACTTGGTCACGCGGACTTCTCCAAGAACAACGAGCTGTTCCGCCGTGTGCACAAACAGGTCGGCTCGCGCATCGTAGACATGGCCGCCAACCACGCGCGCCGCATCGAGCAGGCTATCGAAGAGCACGGCCAGGAGCACGTGGAGCTCGTGCTGGACGCGGCCCTGTCCCTCGAGCAGCACATCGACATCAACCAGTCCCTCGCACGCGCCCGTTACAGCGAGATGGGTGAAGACGGCGCCGATCCCCTGGCCGACACCTTCGTCAGACGCTTCGACGTCCTGCCGGGCGGGGGCGAGATCGAGGCATCCGGTAACGAAGAGCCGCCGAGGATTCCGATTCCGCCGCACCCGGAGGAGGACCTTCTCTGGTTCATCGCTCAGTACGCCCCGGATATGGAAGACTGGGAGCGGGACATCTTTCTCGCCGTCCGCGAGGAGTCGTTCTACTTCTACCCGGTGTTCGCCTGCCAGATCATGAACGAAGGCTGGGCATCATACTGGCATGCCCGCCTGCTGCGCGAGGCCTCCTTCCTCCCCCACGATCTCTACGTGGACGCCATGAAGACCCACTCCGACGTCGTCCGCCCCACCGCGGGCGAGAAGCAGATCGCGCTCAACATCAATCCCTACCATCTCGGATTCTCGATCTGGGATCGCCTTATCGAGGCCCATGGCATCGAGCACGCGAGAGGCATCATGCAGTCCGAAGACGATTTCGCGTTCGTGCGCAATCACCTGGATGCGGATCTGGCCGACGAACTCAACATCTTCGTTTACGACGCTAAGAAGAACGGTGAGATCAAGGTCACCGACAACGAGATCCACCGCCTCCACGAGGCCATCATCGGGCCGAAGTTCAACTTCGGCGCGCCGAAGGTGTGCGTGACGGACATGGGCGTGGACGGCGCGCTGGAGCTCGAGCATGTTCACGGCGCGGAAGGTCGCGGCCTGGACATGGAGCGCGCACAGAAGGTCATCGACTACATCCACCGTGTGTGGCGGCGGCCGGTGACCATGTACACCCTGGACGCGGGCGGGAAGAGGACGTCCCTCGACATCGGGAAGGCCGCCGCCTGATTCCCCGAGACGCCGCGCGGCGTTAAGCTGCGCGCACGAACTCCTCCGCGGGCTACCGCACCAGGGCGCGATTCAATGCTCGAAAGGCGACTGCGTCTCTACACCGGGCTGATCCTCGCGGCCTACGTTATATCCCACTTCATCAATCACAGCCTCGGCCTGTGGTCGCTGGACGCGATGGAAGCGTTTCGGCGGGCCAACGCGCTAGTCTGGCAGAACCCGCTGGGCACGGTGGCCCTGTATACATCCTTCGTCGTGCACGGCGGGCTCGCGCTGGTCGTGCTCTTTCGCCGCACAACGTTGCGCATGCCGTGGTGGGAGGCGCTGCAGCTGACCCTCGGCCTGCTAATCCCGCCGCTCATCGCCATTCACGTCATCGGCACGCGGGTCGCTCAGTCCCTGCTCGGCTTCGATATCGATTATCCGTGGGTCCTCTACGTGCAGTGGAGCGGCGTCCGCTACCTGATTCAGCAACCCCTGCTCGTGCTCGTGGTATGGACTCACATGGCAATCGGCCTCCACTACTGGCTGCGTCTCAAGGGCTGGTATCCGCGGGTGCTTCCCCTGCTCTACGCTCTCGCGGTTGTGCTGCCGGTGCTGGCGCTGCTCGGCTTCGCCCGGGCCGGCACGGAAGTGCTGGATCTCGCATCCGATCCGGCCGTCCGGGATCGCATCGTCTCGGGCTGGAGCGGCGCGCCGGCGGACGAGCGCCAGTTCATCCTCTCCCTCGAACCCTGGGCGTTCTGGGTCATGGGGGCCCTGCTCGGCAGCGTGCTCCTCGCCCGAGCGGTCCGCCGGCGCGTAAGGAACCGCCGCCGGCAGTTCTACGCCGTCAACCATCCCAACGCGGGCGCGGTCGTGGCCCGCGTAGGCCAGACCGTGCTCGAGGGCCTCCGCGCCGCCGGCGTTCCCCACGCCTCGGTCTGCGGCGGGCGCGCCCGCTGCACCACCTGCCGCGTGCGTGTGGGCACTGGCCTGGACGCCCTCCCGGAGCCCGCTGATCTGGAGGCGACCGCCCTGCGGCGCATCGGGGCGGACGACAACGTTCGCCTCGCGTGCCAGACCCGCCCGTCCCGGGATCTGCACATCACGCCGCTCCTGCCCGCCAACGCGAGCGCGGCGGATGCGCAGCGCCCCGGCGGCATCGCCGGACACGAGCAGTCCGTCGCGGTGATGTTCATCGATCTCCGCGCCTCCACGAAGCTCGGCGAGGCGCGGCTGCCCTACGACGTCGTATTCATCCTCAATCAGTTCTTCGCGGAGATGTCCGAGGCGCTGGCGGAGACCCGGGGACACTACGCCCAGTTCTCCGGTGACGGCTTGATGGCGCTGTACGGCATGGAGTCCGACGTCGAGACGGGCTGCCGGGACGCGCTACGGGGTGCGGTGGCCATGACACGCCGGCTCGCCGCCTTGAACGAGCGTCTCGCCGACGAGCTGGCCGAACCCCTGCGCATCGGCATCGGCATCCACTGCGGCGAGGCCATCGTCGGCACCATGGGCCCGCCCTCCTCGCCCAATCTCTCCGCCATCGGCGACAACATCAACATCGCCGCCCGCTTGGAAGCGCAGTGCAAGAACTACGGCGTCGCCCTGGTGATCTCCGACGACGCCGCCGGAAACGCCGGCATCGATCTCAGCGGCTTCGACATGCACGAGACCCCCGTACGCGGCCGCGAGGCGCCGGTCATCGTCTACGCCGTTCCGGACCCGATATCCCTCGCGAAGTTGATCTCCGCCGACGCGATCTCCCGCACACCCGTCGTATAATCACGTCATCTTTACAGAGGATCTGACCCTAGTCGGGATGGAGACCATGACCGAGTTTCGAAGTTTTGCTTTTGCGGCTGTGCTCCTGCTCACGGCGTGCGGCGATGCCACCGATTCGTCGTCCGATAAGTCGCTGACCGAGGCCGAGCGCGACCTCGACCGCACGTCGCGGAATCTCGAGATCGCCGCGTTGCTCGAAGAGCAGAAACGCGACCGGCGCCGAATTGCCGAGCTCGTGACTGCCAGCGCCCGGTCGGAGCATCGCGGCCACGAGCTGACGGGGCAGCTCGCGCGTACCCGCGATCAGCTCGCGAGGACCGTGCATCTCAACAAGACGTTGAGTCAGCAGCGCAGTCAGGATCTCCGTCGCATTCGCGCGCTCGCCGCCGATGCGCAGAGCCTGCGAGGCAATCTCGCGAGAGCCAATGCGGAGATACGGAGGCTGCACGGGCAGCGCTCCGGCGATCCGCGACGCGCGGCGGACCGACGCCAGCGGGATGCGGCGCTCATCCGGGAAGTCGAGGAGCTGCGCCGCTACAACGCCTTCCTGCTCCAGGAGCGCGGCAACCTGCAGGCGTGGCTGCAGGAGGCGAATGCGACCCGGGAGAAGCAGCGGGGCGCCCTCGGCCGGGCGGAGCAGGAAACGGATCGCATCCGGTCGGCCCAGTCCAGCACGAACGCCGCCAACGCGAAGCTGGAGAGATCCCTCGACAGCGCGAAGCGCGAGCTGACGGCGCTGGCGGATTCCCGGGATGCGCTCGCGGGTGAGCTCGAGTCTCTGCGCGCGGACGCGGCACGGGAGTCGGAGGCCCAACGCCGGCGGACGGAGAAGCTCGAGGAGACGCTCGCCCGCGCCCAGGCTCCCGCGCGATCCGTCGAGGCGGCTCCGAAGGATGTGCCCGCGCGCGAGGGGGCCGGCGAAGCCGCCCTGCGCGCCGAGCTGGATGCGGCCAACGACCGCATCGCGAAGCTGGTCGCCGCGAAGAGCTATCTCGTGGAAAAGATCGAAGCCTGCACCAGCGCGAAACAGGCCCATGTGGCGCTTCTGAACTACATGGTCCGCGTGTCGCTCGCGAGCGCACCGGCCGGGAGATACGGCGAGGCGCGCCTGATTCGGGTGGCAAACGAGAGCGCCGACCCGGCGAAGAGCACCCGTCACGAGAAGCAGCTCACGGAGGCGAAGAAGATGCTCGAGGCGCTCGAGCAGGAGCGCGGCGAGTTGCAGTCGAAGCTCGAGGAAGTGGAGACCGAGCTCGCCACCCTCAGGAAACAGGTCGAGACGCTTACGTGGGCGAACAAGGAGCTCGTGAAGGAGCTCGATGCGGCCTATGCGTCCGGCAAGGCCGGACAGTCTCCCCAACTGCCCGAAGGAACCCGGGGCATGTACGTCATACAGAAAGGCCAATCCCTCTCCGAGGTGGCCAAGGCCTTCTACGGCGACCCGGGACGCTGGCAGGATCTGGTGGCGGCGAACAAGGAGAAGATCCCCGACCCGGACATGATCGAGGCCGGCACGGTCATCCTGATCCCGGACTAAGCTCGAACTGAAGGGGCGCCCTCAGCGCTCGGCGTCAGCTTGTGGCGGTTCACCACCATGCGATCGTGGAGTCCCCGGATCACATCGCTGCCGGTACGTTCGAAGAGGAAGGGGAAGAGCGCGTGGGCGAGGCAGGCCAGGCTGCCGAAGAACATGCGCACGGCAAATCCCAGGGCATGACCCGCGTGCTGCCAGTAGCTCTCACCGACGCTGTCCAGATGTCTGTTGAAGTATTTCATGGGGGTTAGCCTATACCATCATCCTTGGAAAATGTTTCTGAACTGCACTAGGATCTGATGCAGTACTAGTATTTTCTTCTATTAATCGAGAGAATCAGAGCATGAACAAGACTCTGGATCGCATCGATCGGCGGATTCTCGACTGTCTCCAGGAGGACGCCAGCCTGTCCACGGCGGAGATCGCGGACCGCGTCGGCCTGAGCACCACCCCGTGCTGGCGGCGCATTCAGAATCTCGAGAAGGACGGCGTGATCCGCGGCCGCGTGGCCCTGCTCGAACGCGACCGGCTGAATCTCGGCGTGGACGTGTTCGTGTCGCTGCGCACCAGCGAGCACAGCGAGGAGTGGCTCGAGGAGTTCACGAAGACCATCGATCGATGGCCCGAAGCCGTGGAGTTCTACCGCATGAGCGGCGACGTGGACTACCTGATGCGGGTGGTGGTGCCGGACATCAAGGCCTACGACGCGTTCTACAAGCGTCTGATCCGCCACACCGGCATCGCCGACGTGAGCTCCAGCTTCGCCATGGAGCGCATCAAGTACACCACAGCATTGCCCCTGGACTACGTCTGACTCAGGCCCCCGCGGCGCCGGGTTGCAGGATCCCGCCACGCCTCTGACCCGCGCCGATGTTGCGCCACAGGACCTCGTGGCCCTCGGGCAGCGCACGACTTTCCGGCGCACTCAGCCACAGGCGGTACAGCCGCCGCCTGAACTCGGGCCTCGGATCGTCGTCGAACTCCGTGCGCGCATGGTAGGTGACGTGGCTGTTCAGAAACTGGATGTCCCCGGGCTGCAGCACCATCTCCATGCAGAGTTCCTCCGCGATGGCGTGGAGGAGATCCATGGCCTCCCACTGGGCCTCGTCCATCTTCGGTACCTGGTCGAGGAGCTGCGCCGACTCGATGTAGGTGCGCGAGTAGTGACTCGTGAACTTGCCGTCCCGCACGCCCCAGATGGGCAGCGCGTAGGCGGCATCGTTGGCCCCGGCCTCCTCGCCGAATCGGGAACGGTAGTAAGGCGCGAACAGGCGCTCCACGAGGTCCGGCCGGCGGCGCAGCATCTCGTTGTACACGGCGACTGAGCTGGCGATGCGGCTCACGCCCCCGGCCCGGGCCGGGCGCACGCAGAGAAGCGCAACCACGTCGCAGCGATCGGTATGAAAGCGCAGCAGCCGATTGGACATGGCCCGTGCTCTCGACGACAGGAAAGTGCCGCCCTTGTCGTCGATGGCGACCTCGCCGTAGCGCTCGCCGACCCCCGGTCCCTCGTCGCAGATGGCCCGCATCAGCTCACCCTCGGTGTTCTGATACACCGGGGTGCCCATGTGGCTGCCGATGCCGAACCAGAGCGTGCGCAGATCCCGGTCGCCGTAGGCGTCCACGGGCAGGCCCGTGATCTTCGCGATACCGGACCCACTCTCCAGGTCCTCCGCGATGGCCGCCAGGCGCGGACCGAGGGTCGGCAGAGGGAAATCCGCCTTACTCACCGGAGCCGGGGGACCCTCCCGGCGTGGAAGACCCGCCAGCGCGGCATCGAGCTCGCTGAGCTCCCGCCGCGTCAGGGGGTGGATCCAGGCATCGCTGCCCGCGAAGGTGTCGCCATGCCAGGCCCAGGGGCCAGGAAGGGGCTGCCGACTCATGGTGTGAGTTCCCTGTGGAGGCCGAATTTCGATGATAGATCGGCTTCCCGCTCCAGGGCGAGCCACCCCGGAGAGGGCACTAAAAGCGTCAAATTTCCGGCGCGCCTACGCCGAGTGTGAACCGTGTCATAAAGAAGACAATTCCCATGCCGCTCATCGCCCCTCCGGGGCCGCCCGTCATCTATAGTCTTTCTCGGAACCTCCTGAATTACTTGAATTTCTTACCTCGACCGCCGGATCGCGACGGGTTTCTCAAAGTGAGTGTGCAGTAGCCCACAGTTCCGGTTACGGGGGTGTGGCATGCTCTCCAAAGAACGGCATTTGTTGCCGATACAGGATCCGATGGCAGTAAAACTACTGTTGGATCAAAGGCTACGGCCACTTTGCTAGAGACCCACGAGGGTAATTGAGAATTCGAGGCACAGGCGATTAGCGATTAACAGGTAGACCCCATGGCGCGGAAGAGCACATTGTTGTGGCGCGGCGGAGTACTGGGAATGATCCTCGGGGTCATCCCTGTGGCGGTCTTCACCTACGACCGCTACAGCGCCGTGGACACCGACGCCATGCTGGACGTCTCGGTCTCCATCAAGACCATCTCCCACGTGCGCATCGACAAGGTCGGCGACTCCGTCTGGGAGTCCGGCTCCGGCTCCGGCTATCTGGTTTCGGCCAGGGACTGCGAAGTCTGGACGAATCACCACGTCATCGCCGACGCCGCCGTGATCGAAGTCTTCCCCAGAGGCTGGACCCGCGCCTCGGGCATTCCCGCCAAGGTCGTCAACTCCACGCCCCGTTCCGACGTGGCGGTGCTGCGCATGGACCACTGCCAGGGCATCCCCGAAGCCCGGCTCGGTGACTCCAGCCAGATGGCCGCCGGCGACGAGACCTACGCGGTCGGCAACCCCCTGGGACGCAATCCGGACTCCATCAGCCGCGGGATCATCTCCCACACGGAACGCTTCGCGACCGGCATGACCCCCTATCTGCAGACCGATGCCGCCATCAACCCCGGCAACTCCGGAGGTGCGCTGTTCAATCACGCGGGCGAGGTCATCGGCATGAACACGGCGATCGCTTCCACCAAGGAAGGCGCCAACGTCGGCATCGGCTACGCCGTGCCCATCAACCTGGTGAAGAAGGTCGCCAACGACCTCCACAACGGCCCGCCGAGCTGGGGCGATGCCGGGCTCTCCAACATGGTCAGCAGCCTGACGCCGGACGAGGCGGAGATCTTCAAGGTGCCCGACGGACACGCGGCGATCATCGTCACCAAGGACCCCACGGACGGCCCGAGCGCCGGCAAGCTGAAGGCCCGGGACGTCATCTACAAGATCAACAGCGTCGGCGTCACCGCCGCCGATCAGGCCATGCGCACCATCGCCAGCCACGAGAAGGGCGATGCCGTGGAGCTAGAGGTGATGCGCGCCGGTGAGACCCAAACGGTCGCCATCACCCTCGACGAAGGCTGGAAGGCCGACGAGGAGCAGGTCGCGGAGTACTACGAAGGGCATCTCGGCATGACGCTCGAGATGTGGACCGATGAGGAAGAGAATCGGGGAACCTTCGAGAGCCCCGTCATCGCCAAGGTCCAGAGCCTGGGTCCCGCCCACAAGGCCCACATCGCGAGCTCCCAGAAGAATGTCGGATTCCGCGGTCCCTTCGTGGTGTCCTTTCAGCTGGACGTGAAGACCATCACCGGCGCCGTCTACGATGGCGAGTACTTCCCGGTCGCCACCCCCGACGACATGGAGCAGCTCGCGGCGAAGGCCGCCGAGGAGACGTCGCCCCTGCTGCTGGAGATCCAGGTGTGGGCGCGCAAGAATCCCATGGATCTCGAGGCCTCCCTGGACCATCTCGGCACGGCCTTCTACAAGGTGATGCCCACGGAGACCACGGCAATCGTGCCGGGCTCCGAGGACGAGATCTTCGAGTCCGCCGACATCGAGTCGGAGCTCCCGGGCGAGACCCACGCCGTCCATACGTTCCACCCCGCCAGCACCCTCTAAAGTTCCTTTCCCCATCCCGGACGCGGCTTCCTGTAGGAGCGAGCTTGCTCGCGAATGGAGCCTCATTCGCGAGCAAGCTCGCTCCTA
>CBDTYP010000049.1:0-13010 GCA_965364645.1 uncultured Gammaproteobacteria bacterium
TTGCGGGCCGTGTTGTCGAGATTCTCGAGCGTGCTGGCGAGCACGGGAGAATTTACGAGCGCGCTGATGCCGTCGAGGGTCTGCACCGCCTTTGCGGCCATCTCGTCCACGTCGAGCTTGTCGAACATGCTCGTCACTCTCTGCAGACGCGATGCGATGCTCGGAATCTCCGGGAAGTTGCTGTCGATGCCCACGGTCGTCGCCGGCGTCTCGGGGTGAAACTCGAGCGCGACGAACTTCTGGCCCGTCACGAGGCTGCGGATGTCGAGCTGCGCGCGCAGGCCGTGCGCGATCATCTTCTCGATCTCCTGCTCCGGCGGCGACTCAGCCCCGTCCTCCTGGATGTTGGTCACCGAGTCTTCGTCCAGCGACATGTAAACGGGGATCACGAAGGATGTCTTCTTCGGGTCGTACAGCGCCTTGATGTTCTTTACCGTGCCGACGGGCACGCCGCGAAACTCCACGGGGGAGCCGACTTGCAGGCCCGTCACCGATCCCTCGAAGACCGTCAACACCACGATGCGTGCGTTGAAGAATTGGCCGGTGCCGAACAGCATCACCGCGCCCAGGATAAGGGCGATGGCGCCGATGACGAACGCGCCGATGGCCGTCGTGTTTGCTCGCTTGCTCATGGTGCACCGCGGGTTAGAAACTCTCGCACCTGCCGGTTGCCGGAAGTGTCCCTCAGTTGCCGTGGATTGCCGCTGGCCAGCATGGTGGATGTCTCCGTATCGAGGAAAACTGAATTGTCACAGATGCTGAGAATACTGTAGAGCTCGTGGCTGACGATGACGATAGTCGTGCCCAGGCTGTCACGTAGACTCACCACCAGCTCGTCGAGCAGCTTGGAGCTGATGGGATCCAATCCCGCCGACGGCTCGTCCAGAAACAGCGTCTCGGGATCGAGGGCCATCGCGCGGGCAATGGCCGCGCGCTTGCGCATGCCTCCGCTGATCTCGGATGGGTAGTAGTTCTCGAAGCCCGCCAGCCCCACCAGCGCGAGTTTGAGCGACGCAATGTCGGTCGCCTCGTCCTGGGTGAGTCCGGTGAACTCCGTCAGCGGCAACGCGATGTTCTCCGCCACCGACATGGAGCTCCACAACGCGCCGCCCTGATACATGACTCCGAAGGTGCGCATTAGAAGCTTCTGGCGTTCCGGATCCACGCCCCAGAAGCTCTCCGCGCCGTACAGCACACGGCCTTTCTGGGGCTTCAGCAGTCCGACGGCGCTGCGCATCAGCGTGCTCTTTCCGCAACCGCTAGGGCCCATGATCGCGAAGATCTCGCCGCGCCCGATGCTGAAGTTCAGATCTCGTTGCACGACGCGATCGCCGTAGCCCACGGTTACGCCGTCGAATCGAATGTGCGGCTCGGCGGTCGCCATCAACTCAAATCCCCAGCGCGTTGTATACGAGCGTCAGAATGGCGCATGCGACGACGATGAAGACGATGCTCGTGACGACCGCCGAGGTGGTCGCGACACCAACGGCGGCGGAGCTTCGCCCACACTCCATCCCGCGGAGGCACCCTGATACGGCGACGATCGCACCATACACCAGACCCTTGAACATCCCGCCGAACACATCGAAGAGGTCGACCGCGGATCGGGTCTGGCGGAAGTACTCGTAGACACCGATATCGAACAGTGTCGTGCCCACCAGCGCGCCGCCGAGGATGCCCATGAGATCCGAGTACAGCGTCAGCAGCGGCATCATGAAGACGAGGGCGAGGATACGCGGCACGACCAGGAAGTCGATGGGCGATATGCCCATGGTCCTCAGCGCGTCGATTTCCTCGTTCACGGTCATGGTGCCGAGCTCGGCGGCATAGGCTGCGCCGGTGCGCCCGGCCATGATGATCGCCGTCATCATTGCGCCCATGTCGCGCACCATGCCGAGGCCCACCAGGTTGGCGATGAAGATGTCGGCCCCGAACTGCTCGAGCTGCACGGCGCCGACGAAGGCGAGAATGAGGCCCACCAGCACGCTGATCAGGCTCACGATGGGAAGCGCCTGGGCGCCCACCTGCTGCACGATGAGAAAGAGATCCGAGGCCCGGTAGCGGGCCTTGCCTCTCAGCATCCGGCCGATGGAGACAGCTACGCCGCCGACGAAGCGCAGGATCTCAGTCGTGGATCGAAAGAAATGGATGGTGTCTGCACCGACGTCGGCGAGGAAAGACGTATCGGGACCGCGCTCCTGTTTGTCCTCGTGGGGCGGGACCGTCTCGGCGAGGTCCAGCAACTCCCGCAGGCCATCGGGCAGGCCGGAGAGATCCAGGGGAACGCCCGCCTGGCGGGAGCGGCGCGCCAGCCTGTAGACCACGTTGACCAGGCTCGAGTCCCAGGTCTCCAGGCTGGCGGTATCGAAGCACAGTCGGGAAAGCTCCGCGCTGCCGTCGATGGCCTGTTCGACCTCGGTCGTGGAGGGCATCCCTCTCGCCAGAGTCCAGCTTCCCGACACCTGAATCTGCAGGATCCCCGCCGCCGATTGGCTCAATCTCAGTTGCGCAGCTGACATCCGTGGAACGATGTTGTCCTGATTCAATGAATTACGCCGGATAAGTCCAGCAGACTATGGCCTGACCACCAGTCAACCTCAAGCCGGATTCCCGGGCATTGCTCGGGCTGTCGCCATTCTTCGGCTACACTCTGCATACGTGGGAACAAGCTGCCGCAAATTTCGGAACCCCGCCCTCTCCAATGTGGTCACTGGACCTGATTCCGCTATGACGATGGATCGCTACTGGATACGACAGCGGCGAGCGCTGATTATCCTCTAGCATGCCACGACGTAATCTACAGCTCGTCCTCGTCGGGTCCCTGGTCCTGATTCTGGCCGCGAGCCTGCTCTTCTCGGTGTGGAGGCTGCACAGCCTGGAGGAAGTCGCCACACGCGAGATCAAGATCAGCATGTGGGTCACGTCCCAGCCCCTGGTGGAGCTCCTCAAGCTGCGCAACGCGGTGGCGGGCTTCCAGGGTGGCCAGGGTGGCCAGGGAGGCACCTACACGGCGGACGAGGTGCGCGAGCACTTCGAGACGCTGTTGAGTCGAATTCCGCTTCTCACCGAAGGCCGACAGGGCGAGATACTCCAGGAGATCGCCGACGTCGAGGCGGCGAGCCGGAGCGTGGCCGCCGTTCTCGAGCAGATAAGGCCCGACATCCAGTCCATCGAGCAGGCCGACGCCATGACTCTGCGTCTGCTCCGGGCGAGGCTCAGCTCGCTGGAGCCGGTATTGAGCGAGCTCCACCTGAACGCCTATCTGCAGACCAACGCGCAGAACGATCTCCGCACCTCCGAGCTGCAGGGTATTCGCATGCAGATCCTCGCGACCCTCATCGGCACGATCCTCAGCGCGGCGGTGCTCGTCGTGTTGCTGGTGAGGCAGTGGAAGCGCGCCGCGATGCTTCTCGGGAACGCCCGGCGCACGGCGGCGGCGCTGCACCTCAGCCAGCGTGCCGTGGAGGCAACCAGCAACGGCATCCTGATCACCGACCATCGCGAGGACGATCACCCCATCGTCTATTGCAACCCGGCGTTCGAGCGTATGACCGGATACACGAGGGACGAGGTGCTCGGCCGCAATCCGCGCTTCCTCCAGGGCGGCGACAACGAGCAGGACGAGCTCGGCAAGGTGCGCGCGGCCATGGGCGCCGGCGGCGACTACCGGGGCGTTCTGAAGAATTACCGCAAGGACGGGACGCTGTTCTGGAATCAGCTGCGCATGTCCCCGGTCTTCGACGAGACGGGGCACCTCACCCACTATGTGGGTATCCAGACGGACATCACCGAGTCCTACAACCTCACCCAGCAGCTGTCCTATCAGGCGACCCACGACAGCCTCACCGGACTCGTCAACCGGGCGGAGTTCGAACGTTACCTGCAGCGCGCGCTCCGCCGCGCACACACCGACGGCAGCGAGCACGCGCTTTGCTATCTCGATCTGGACCAGTTCAAGATCATCAACGATTCGAGCGGCCACATCGCGGGCGACGAGCTGCTGCGCCAACTCGCCGAGGCGCTGAAGGCGAAGGTCCGCAAGAGCGATCTTCTGGCGCGTCTCGGCGGCGACGAGTTTGCCGTGCTCGTCGAGCACTGCACGCTTCAGGATGCGGAGCGTGTCGCCGAGCTGTTGCGCAAGGTCATCACCGAGTACCGCTTCCAGTGGGACGGTAAGAGTTACGCGGTCGGCGTGAGCGCGGGCCTGGTCCCGATAACATCGCTCACGGTGAGCATGACCGAGGTATTGAAGGCCGCCGATGCCGCCTGCTACGCGGCCAAGGACGCGGGCCGCAACCGTATCCACATCTACCGCGAGGGCGACGCGGAGCTGAGCCAGCGCTACGGGGAGATGCGCTGGGTCTCGCGGATCAACGAGGCTCTCGACACCGAGCGCTTCGCATTGCGCTTTCAGCCCATCGTGCCCGTCAACGGGGAGAACGCGTCCTACTGGCACTATGAGCTGCTGTTATCGATGCGCGACGACGACGGCTCGATGGTCTCACCCGGCGCGTTCCTGCCGGCGGCGGAGCGCTACGGGCTGTCCGTCAACATCGACCGCTGGGTGGTGGCGAACGCATTCGCCTGGCTGAGCACGCACCCGGCGGAGCTCGCGCAGACCGGGCTCTGCTCGATCAACCTTTCGGGCCCCAGCATCAGCGACAAGAATTTCCTCGGCTTCGTCATCGACCAGCTGGCGGCGAAAGAGGTCCCCGCCGAGAAGATCTGCTTCGAGATCACCGAGACCGCGGCGATCACGAACCTCTCGAGCGCGTCGCGGCTCATCTCCACGCTGCGCGGCCTCGGGTGCTCCTTCGCGCTCGACGATTTCGGCAGCGGCGTCTCATCTTTCGCCTATCTCAAGAATCTCGCCGTGGACCTCATCAAGATCGACGGGGTCTTCGTCAAGGACATCTGCGAGGACCCGGTGAGCGGCGCGCTGGTCAAGGCCATCAACGACATGGGCCACGCCATGGGCAAGCGGACCATCGCGGAGGCGGTGGAAAGCCAGGAGATATTCGATGCGCTCCGCCTCATGGGGGTCGACTATGCGCAGGGCTACGGCATCACGGCGCCGCGCCCCCTGACCACGCTGGAAGCCGGCCCCGGCAATCGCAATCTGAACGCCCGCAGGGCCTGATCCCCCCCCGCCCCCCGGACTCCTCCGGGGCCGTCATTTCCCATGGATATGCCGCTTTGGCTGCTGTAGATTTGCCTTCGAATCAAAGCACCATTGATGGTGGGAATGCGCCATGAAATACGCAGAAGACGTCCTCGGCCTGATCGGCAATACGCCGTTGGTCAGGCTCAATCGGCTGACCAACCCGCGCATGGCCACCGTGCTCGCGAAGCTGGAGAACCTCAACCCGGGGGGCTCGGTGAAGGACCGCATGGCGGTCAACATGGTCCGCCGCGCGGAGGAGGCCGGCCTCCTCGGCCCCGGCGCCACCCTGGTGGAGAGCACATCGGGAAATACCGGCCTGGGGCTCGCGATGACCGCCGCGGTACGCGGGTATCGTTGTGTCTTCACCATGCCGGACAAGATGAGCAAGGAAAAGGTCGACATGCTCAAGGCCTACGGGGCCAGGGTCATCATCACGCGCACGGACCTGCCCCACGACCACCCGGAGAGCTACGTGGAGGTCGCCAAGCGCGTCGCCAGCGAGACGCCGGGAGGCTTCTACACCGACCAGTACTACAACATGAACAATCCGGAGGCCCACTACCTCACGACGGGCCCCGAGATCTGGGAGGACACGGACGGTCAGATCGACTGCCTCGTGGGGGGCATCGGCACCGGCGGGACCATCTCCGGGGCGGGCAAGTATCTCAAGGAGAAGGCCGCCGAGGCGGGCCGTGAGTTCCGCATCGTCTGCCCGGATCCCTTCGGCAGCATCTACCACGACGAGTTCTACAAGGGGAGCTCCGGGGAGCCGGGCATCTACCGGGTCGAAGGCATCGGCCACGACTTCATGGTCGGCACCCTGGACATGTCGGTCATCGACGAGGTGAAGGAGATCACCGACAAGAACTCGTTCCTGACCGCCCGGCGGCTCGCCCGCGAGGAAGGCATCTTCGCCGGCGGTTCTACCGGCACCGCCGTGTACGGCGCGCTGGAGGTTGCGAAGGAGCTTGGCCCCGGCAAGACTGTCGTCGTCATCATCTGTGACTCCGGCGATCGTTATCTCAGCAAGTGCTACGACGACGACTGGATGAAGGACATGGGCTACCTCGGACCGGAGCAGTTGCTCGGCACGGTGCGTGAGGTCCTGCGCTTCAAAGGCGGCGAGGTCCAGTTCGCAAAGCCGGACGAGACCCTCGCGAGCGTCGCTAAGCGGATGTCGGATCTGGGGATTTCCCAGATGCCCGTGGAGGGGACCGGCGGATCCGCTCCGCTGAAGATAATCCACGAGGTGGATCTGCTGCAGAGCCTGGTGGCCCAGGAATGCACGCCCACGGATACGGTGGATCACGCGGCGACGGATCTCCACGGGCAGGTCAGTATTGATGATTCGCTCACCGCGGTGCAGAGCGTATTCGACGACGAGAACGTCGCAGTGGTTGTCGAGGATGGCGGCGTGACCGGGGTCATCAGCAAGATCGACGTGATCGAGTATCTCGCGACCCAGCGCTGACGGGTCGCGTTCATGCGCCCAGTGCACGACCTCGTTATAGCGAACGCGCGCCTCTGCGACGGCCTCGGGTCCGCTGTCGTGCCCGGCAGCCTGGCGGTACGGGACGGACGCATCAGCGCTGTCTCTTCCGACGCGGGCGGCGATGTGGGCGCAGCGCGTGAAGTCGTCGACGCCCACGGCCTGGTGCTCGCGCCGGGGATAGTCGATACCCACACCCACTACGACGCCCAGATCACCTGGGATCCGCTGTTGGATCCCTCGCCGGCCCTCGGCGTGACCACCGTCGTCATGGGCAACTGCGGATTCACAATCGCCCCCTGCCGCCCGGCGGATCGCGAGCTCACCATGCGTAACCTCGTGCGCGTGGAGGGCATGTCCCTCGATGCCATGCACGCCGGAATTCGCTGGGACTTCGAGAGCTTTCCCGAGTACATGGACATGATCGCGGGGAACGGGGTCGTACCCAATGTGGCGGCCTTTGTCGGCCACTCGTCGGTCCGCACCTATGTGCTCGGGGACGACGCGCCGCGCCGGGCCGCCACCGCCGACGAGGTTCGGCAGATGTGCGCCATCGTGCGCGAGGCGATGGATGCCGGCGCGATAGGCTTCGCGACCTCCACGTCGCCGTCCCACAACGGCGCGGGCGGAGCTCCCATGCCGTCGCGGCTCGCGGACGACGACGAGCTGCGCGCGCTGGTGGGCGTCCTCGGCGAGGCCGGCGCCGGGATATTCATGCTGACCAAGGGCGGCGGGACCAGCATTCCATTTCTCGAATCACTGGCCGCGGAGACGTCCCGGCCGGTGATGGTCGCGGCGCTGCTGCACAACAGCACGAATCCCGATGGCGTGTTCGAGGAGCTGGACAGGATTCGCGAGGCACAAGTCAACGGGCATGCCGTCTACGGACAGGTCTCCTGTTGTCCGTTGACCATGGAGTTCACCCTGCGCGCGCCGTATCCCTTCGAGGGAATCGGCGCATGGTCTCCTGCGCTCACCGCCACCCCCGACGCGTTGCCCGGCATCCTCGCCGATGGCGGGTTTCGCGATGCCGTGGCGCGGGATCTCGACGAGCCCGCGCCGGTGCGATTATTCAACGGCGAGTGGGACAAGCTCCGCGTGCTGGAGGTGGCCGAGCCCGGGAACCGTCGCTTCGAGGGGCGCAGCGTCGCCGAGATCGCGGCCGAGGAGGGCCGGCGGCCCCTGGACTGGATGCTGGACCTCGCCCTCGAGGAGGATCTGCGCACGACCTTCGTCGCGGTCCTGTTGAACTCGGACGACGGGGCGGTCGCCCGGGTGTTGACCCACCCGGCGAGCGCCATCGCGCTCTCCGATGCGGGGGCCCACCTGAGCTTTTTCTGCGATGCCGGATTCGGTCTGCACCTCCTCGGTTACTGGGTGCGCGGGCGGGGCGCGATGACCCTCGAGGAGGGCGTCAGGCGACTCACCAGCGAGCCCGCCGACATCTACGGCATCAGCGATCGCGGCCGCCTCGCCGTCGGGGCTCACGCGGATCTCCTGCTCTTCGACCCCGACAGCGTCGATCGCGGTGCCAGCGAGCGCGTATTCGATCTGCCCGCCGGCGCCCCGCGCCTGACCACCGGCGCCGTCGGTGTGCACGGGGTCTGGGTGAACGGCACCCGGGTCGTCGACGAGTCCGGAGTCTGCGCCCCGGAGGCGCGCCCCGGGCAGCTTCTGCGGCGCTTCGCGACGTGATTTCCGGCTTGCGCCGGCACGCTCTTATAATGTGACGAAACGATAACGAAATCCCGGCATCGAGCATGTCAACGAATACCGACTCCGACGGCGTTAGACTGGCGAGGACGCCACTCTACGATCTCCACGTGGAGCTCGGCGCCCGTATGGTCGCCTTCGCGGGCTATCACATGCCGGTGCAGTATCCCGACGGCATCATCCACGAGCATCAGCACACCCGTTCCGCGGCGGGTCTCTTCGACGTCTCCCACATGGGGCAGGTGCGTCTGTCCGGCGCAGATGCGGCGCCCGCCCTGGAGTCCATGACGCCCATGGATGTCGTGGGTCTTGGCTCGGGGCAGATGCGCTACGGCGCGTTCACCGCCGAAGGCGGCGGCATACTCGATGACATCATCGTCGCCAATGCGGGCCAATCTCTCGTCGTCGTGGTCAATGCGGCCTGCAAGAGAGACGATCTGCGCAGAATGTATGCCGCCATCGGCAATCGCTGCGCCGTCGACGAGCTCGACGATCTCGCGTTGCTCGCGTTGCAGGGGCCCGCGGCCCGCAGCGTGCTGGGTGGGCTGGCGCCGATGATCGCGAAGATGCCGTTCATGACCCGGGCCGAGGTCGAGCTTGCCGGTATTCCCTGTGTCGTCTCCTGTTCCGGGTACACCGGCGAGGACGGATTCGAGATATCGTTGCCCGCGGAAGAGGCCGCCGGCCTCGCGCGCAGGCTGCTGGCCAACGACGCGGTCGCGCCCGTGGGGCTGGGCGCCCGTGACACCCTGCGGCTCGAGGCGGGGCTGTGCCTCTACGGTCAGGATCTGAATACGCAGACGACGCCGGTCGAGGCCGGGCTCACCTGGACCATCGCGAAGGCCCGGCGCAGAGGTGGCGAGCGCGCAGGCGGTTTCCCGGGAAGCGAGGCGATATTCGCCCAGCTGGCCGACGGTGCGCCGCGGCGCCTCGTGGGGCTCAGACCCACGGGGCGGGCCCCGGTGCGCGCCGGCGCCGATCTCGTCGATGCCGACGGCGACATCATCGGTCTCGTCACCAGCGGTGGCTTCGGGCCGACGGCGGGTGCTCCGGTGGCAATGGGCTACGTCGACGACGCGTATCGGCGGGCGGAGACCGTGGTACAGGCGGTCGTCCGGGGCAAGCAGCTTCCGGCGGAGGTGGTGGCACTCCCCTTTGTCGAAAGGCGTTATTATCGAGGCTGAGGAGAGGCGTCCCACGCACTACAACAAGAGGGGGTAGGGAACATGAGCACCATCAAATTTACCAAAGATCACGAGTGGGTCCAGTTGGAGGACGACGGAGTGGCCACCGTCGGCATCACGGACTACGCGCAGGATCAGCTGGGGGAGCTCGTGTATGTCGAGTTGCCCGAGGTGGAGAAGGAATTCGGCGCCGGCAGCGACGCCGTGGTCATCGAGTCCGTGAAGGCGGCGGGAGAGGTCAAAGCTCCCGTCAGCGGGAGCGTCACGGCGGTAAACGAGGCGCTCGTGGACGAGCCCGACAAGGTCAACACCGATCCCATGGGCGATGGCTGGTTCATCAAGATGCAGGTTACGGACCCGAGCGAGCTCGACGATCTCATGGATGAGGATGCATACAAGGCGTACACGGACGAGCTCTGAGTTTCATCCGACTACCGAGAACGAAAAGAGAAGCGCGACAAATGCCTGAACAAAACGGCTCGCTCGATCGTCTGGAGACCCACGACGAATTCATCCCGCGGCACATCGGACCCGACGACACCCAGGTGACGGAGATGCTGCGCGCACTCGGCGCGGGTTCCCTACAGGCGCTGGTGGATGAGACGGTCCCCCAATCCATCGTTTCCGACACGCCCTCGAGCCTGCCCCGCGGGCTTGGCGAGCGGCAGACCCTGGAGCGTGTGCGCGAGATCGCCGGGCGGAATCAGGTGCTCGTCTCCATGATCGGCATGGGTTACTACGACACGGTCTTGCCGACGGTCATTCAACGCAACGTGCTGGAGAACCCGGGCTGGTATACCGCTTATACGCCCTACCAGGCCGAGGTGAGCCAGGGGCGCCTGGAGGCCGTGCTCAACTATCAGCAGATGGTGATGGATCTGACCGGGATGGATCTCGCGAACGCGTCGCTGCTCGACGAGGGCACCGCCGCCGCCGAGGCCATGACCATGGCGAAGCGTCTCTCGAAGAGCAAGTCCATGCGCTTCTTCATGGACGCGGACTGCCATCCTCAGACCATGGCCGTCGTCAGCGCCCGGGCGCGCCCGTTGGGAATCGAGATCATCGTCGGCGACGCCGAGACGGATCTCGACGGCGGCGACGTTTTCGGGGCGCTGTTGCAGTATCCGGGATCCAGCGGTGCCGTGCGGGATATCGGTCCGGCCATCGCGCGTGCGAAAGAGGGCGGGGGCCTCGCCTGTGTCGCGACGGATCTGCTGAGCCTGTGTCTGCTCACGCCGCCCGGTGAGCTGGGCGCGGATATCGTGCTCGGTAACTCTCAGCGCTTTGGCGTGCCCATGGGGTTCGGGGGTCCACACGCGGCATTCTTCGCCACTCGGGATGCTTACAAGCGCTCGACGCCGGGGCGCATCATCGGCGCATCGGTGGATTCGGCCGGCCGCCCGGCTCTGCGCATGGCGCTGCAGACCCGGGAGCAGCACATCCGCCGGGAGAAGGCGACCAGCAATATCTGCACGGCCCAGGTGCTGCTGGCGGTCATCGCGGGCATGTACGCTGTCTACCATGGCCCCGAAGGCGTGCGGCGCATCGCCGAGCGCGTGCACCGGGTCACCCGCATCCTCGCCGCCGGCTTGAAGACGCTCGGCGTGGAAGTCGTGCACGGTGCATACTTCGACACCCTCACCGTGAGCGTCCCCGGGCGGACCCGGGAGCTCGTCGCGGCGGCCTGCAAGGTAGGCATCAACATCCGCCCCGTGGACGGCGACACGATCGGGATCTCCTGCGACGAGACCACCACCCGCGAGCACCTGGCCCGGTTGCTCGGGGTGTTCGCCGGCGGCGGCGAGGCGCCCGCCATCGACGCGCTCGACGAAGGTCTCGAGGACTGCATCCCGGACGGACTGCGGCGCACCAGCAGCTACCTGACCCATCCGGTATTCCATCTCTACCACGCGGAGACCGAGATGCTGCGCTACCTGCGGCGCCTGGCGACCAAGGACATCGCTCTGGATCGTTCCATGATTCCGCTCGGCTCCTGCACGATGAAGCTCAATGCGACCACCGAGATGGTGCCCATCACCTGGCCGGAGTTCGGCGGGCTGCACCCGTTCGCGCCGTCGGAGCAGACGGTCGGGTACCGCGAGATGATCACCGAGCTGGAAGACATGCTCTGCGAGCTGACGGGGTTCGCGGCGGTCTCGCTGCAACCCAACGCGGGATCCCAGGGCGAGTACGCCGGTCTCCTCGCGATCCGCCGCTATCACGAGGACCGCGGAGAGGGTGGCCGCGACGTGTGTCTGATCCCGTCGTCGGCCCACGGCACCAATCCCGCCAGCGCGCACATGGCAGGCATGAAAGTCGTCGTCGTCGCCTGCGACGACAAGGGCAACGTCGACGTCACCGATCTGCGCGCGAAGGCCGAGCAACACACCGATGCCCTCGGCGCGCTGATGATCACCTATCCGTCGACCCACGGCGTCTTCGAAGAGGCGATCCGGGAGATCTGTCAGATCATTCACGACCACGGCGGCCAGGTGTACATGGACGGCGCTAACCTGAATGCCATGCTGGGGATCTGCCGGCCCGCCGAGTTCGGCGCTGACGTGTCCCACATGAACCTGCACAAGACCTTCTGCATTCCCCACGGCGGCGGCGGGCCGGGTGTCGGCCCCATCGGCGTGGTCGCGCATCTCGCGCCCTATCTGCCGGAAAGTCCCATAGTGGACGGCGTCAATCCGGTCGCCGCCGCGTCCGGAACCGTCGGCGCGATCTCCGCCGCGCCCTGGGGATCGGCGAGCATCCTGCCGATCTCCTGGGCCTACATCATCATGATGGGCGGCGCCGGACTGCGCCGCGCGACGGAAGTCGCGATCCTCAACGCGAACTACGTCGCCCATCGCCTCGATCCGCATTTTCCCGTGCTGTACACGGGCAAGAACGGGCGCGTGGCCCACGAGTGCATCATCGATCTGCGGCAGATTAAGGAATCTTGCGGCGTCACGGTGGACGACGTCGCCAAGCGCCTCGTCGACTACGGCTTCCACGCGCCGACGATGTCCTTTCCCGTTCACGACACGATGATGGTGGAGCCCACCGAGAGCGAGTCCAAGCGCGAGCTGGATCGTTTCTGCGACGCGATGATCGCCATACGACAGGAGATAGCGGACGTGGAGTCCGGTAAGAGCGACGGCGAAGACAACCCGCTTCGCAACGCCCCCCACTCGTACCTGTCCATCACGGCGCAAGAGTGGTCACACCCGTATCCGCGGGAGCAGGCGTTCTTCCCTATCCCCCACGTCCGCGAGGACAAGTTCTGGCCGCCGGTAGGACGCATCGATAACGTCTACGGGGACAAGAATCTGTCTTGCGGTTGTCCGCCTATGGAAGCGTACAGCGACGCGGCCGACTGAGCGCAGCGAAGCCCAACAAGGCGATCACAGAAGTTTCTTGACGGCGGGCCCGGCGGTCACTTCGCCTTTGCCCGTGTAGGACTCGTGATTGC
>CBDTYP010000050.1:0-12995 GCA_965364645.1 uncultured Gammaproteobacteria bacterium
CCATGGAGATCTACGAGCGGGAGAAGCTCTTCGACAGGGCCGCCGAGATGTCGCCCTATTTCCTCGACGCGGTGTTCTCCTTGAGCGACGTGCCCGCCATATCGGATCTGCGGGGCTACGGCATGCTCGCGGGTTTCGATCTGGCCCCGACTGACAAGGCGCCGGGTGTGCGCGGCCTCGAGGCTCAGAAGAAGCTCTTCGAGGCGGGGCTGCACATCAAGATGACGGGAGACTCCGGGATCGTCGCGCCGCCGTTGGTTTCGGAGAAGGAACACGTCGACCAGATCTGCGACGTCTTGCGTAAGGTACTGAGCACGTTCTAGGTGTAGGTTGGGCTGAGCGTAGCGAAGCCCAACGTCACACCCATAGACGAATCGGTCATAAGTCTATCTCCACTGGTTCTTTCCCCCGCCCGATGGGCGGGGGATATAGTCGATCCTCGTTCTCAGGGGGTCGAAGGCCGTGTATCGGTACGACAGCTACGATCGGCAGTTGGTGGAGGAGCGGACCGAGCAGTTCGCCGAGCAGGTGCGCCGCTACCGGCTCGGCGAGATCGGTGAGGACGAGTTCAAGCAGTTGAGGCTGCGCAACGGACTCTACTATCAGCGCCACGCCTACATGCTGCGGGTGGCCATTCCTTACGGGCTCGTGTCTTCCGGCCAGATGCGCCGCCTTGCGCACGTTGCCCGGCGCTACGATCGCGGCTACGGACACTTCACCACCCGCCAGAATATCCAGTACAACTGGCCGGAGCTGGAAGACGTCCCGGCCATCCTGCGCGAGCTCGCCGAAGTCGAGATGCACGCGATACAGACCAGCGGCAACGTCGTGCGCAACATCACCGCCGATCATCTCGCGGGCGCGGCGGGCGACGAGATAGAAGACCCGCGCCCCTATTGCGAGCTCCTGCGTCAATGGTCGACCCTGCATCCGGAGTTCTCGTGGCTGCCCCGCAAGTTCAAGATCGCGCTGACGGGCGCCTCCACCGACCGCGCCGCGATCCGATTTCACGACATCGGTCTGCAGATCGTGGAGGGTGAGGCCGGGAACCTCGGCTTCAAGGTCTGGGTAG
The DNA here is from genome assembly GCA_965364645.1 of uncultured Gammaproteobacteria bacterium. Taxonomy (GTDB): domain Bacteria; phylum Pseudomonadota; class Gammaproteobacteria; order HK1; family HK1; genus JAABYT01. The sequence continues at coordinate 1,073 of CBDTYP010000050.1, forward strand.
GCGGGGGCATGGGCCGCATGCCGGTGATCGCGAGTGTTCTGCGCGAGTTTCTTCCTCGGGAGCACCTGCTGTCATACGTGGAATCGATCCTGAGGGTCTACAACCTGCTCGGCCGCAGGGACAACATCCACCGGGCGCGCATCAAGATCCTCGTCAACTCCGTCGGCATCGAACGTTTCCGCGAGCTCGTCGAGGCCGAGTGGGAGCACGTTCGCGAGTCGACGCTCGCCATCGACGAGGCCCAGTTCGAACGCATGGGGTCCTTCTTCGCGCCCCTCGACTACGTGCACGGCAGGGCGACCGCGGACTTCGAGGAACGCCTCGCCGGAGATCCCTTCTTCGCCGATTGGTATCGGCAGAACACCCGTGCCCACAAGCATCCCGACTACCGTATCGTCATGGTCTCGCTGAAGGCGCCGGGGGTGCCGCCCGGCGATATAGACGACGGGCAGATGGACGGGCTCGCGGATCTCGCGGACCGATACAGCTTCGGTTTCATTCGCGCGTCTCACGATCAGAACCTGGTCCTCGCGGACGTGCATGCCGCCGACCTGCCCGATCTATGGGCGTCGCTGTCGCGGCTCAAGCTGGCGACGGCCAACATCGGGACGCTGAACGATCTGATCTGCTGCCCGGGTCTCGACTTCTGTTCTCTTGCGAATGCGGGGTCCATCGACGTGGCCGCCCGGGTGCACGAGAAGTTCGACGAGCTCGACTACCTGTACGACCTCGGCGAGATCCAGTTGAAGATGTCCGGCTGCATGAACGCCTGCGCACATCACCATGTGGGGCACATCGGTATCCTCGGCGTCGATAAGCGCGGCGAGGAGTGGTATCAGATCACTCTCGGCGGATCGGCGGGCGACGACGCGGCGCTCGGCGAGCGGCTCGGCGCCGCCATCGAGAAGGATCGCGTGGCCGACGTGCTCGGCGATATCCTCGAGGTCTATCTAGCGCGGCGCGAGGAGGGCGAGAGGTTCATCGATGCCGTGCGCCGTATCGGAATCACACCGTTCAGGGAGCGGGTCTATGCGCATCATTCGCGATCGACGCATCAGCGAGGATCACTGGCTGCATGTGCCTGAGGGTGCGCGCGCGGGCGGCGCCGGCGCCGTCACCGTGGCCCTTCAGGATTGGCGCCGCCACCGGGACGCGCTCGCCCGCCGCGGGCCGCCGGTGGGTGTACGCTTGCGCGCGGCCGACGACATCGAAGACATAGTCGGGCACCTGGACGTCATCGATCTCGTCGCCTTCGAGTTCGGGAGCTTCACCGAGGGTCGGGGCTATTCCCACGCTCGGATCCTGCGCGAGCGGCATGGCTACCGGGGCGAGATCCGTGCCCGGGGCGACGTCTCCAGGGATCGGCTCGCGTTCATGGAACGGTGCGGATTCAACGCCTTCGAGCTGCGCCCGGACGATGCTGCTGAAGGGGCCCTGGGTGCCTTCAGCGAGATCTCGGAGGTCTATCAGCCCGCGGCCGACACAAGGCCGGCCATCGCGTCCCGCCGCGCCTGACACCGATCGTTCCTCCGCCGCCGCGCGGCGCGCCTCCCGTTTCCCCCGATTCGTGACACCGTGGGCAGATCGCCCCCGGGGCGGCCGATAACATTGCCCGTCCTGAAAATACCCACTCGCATCGGAAATGTTGAAGCGACCCCAGCTGTTGGATCGAGAGCTCTTCCGCGCCGCCAGGCGCGAGGCGCTGTCCTTCAGCTTCTGGACCGATGCCGTCGTGTATCCCATGCTCTTCGGAGCCATCGGCGTCGCCTGGATCGTCGCGGCCGGCGCCAACGCCATCTCCGTTTCCCTCGCTACCATTGGCATCCTCACGGGGCTCTCGCTCTGGGCCTGGGGCTACACGCGGCGCCGCGATCAGCACGCCGCCCTCATCATGAAGGAACGGGCTTCCCAGCTGGTGCACAAGCGCGACCAGGAGATGATGCGCCTGGACGCGAGGCTGCAGGCCGATGGCATGACCGAGGCTTCAAATCAGATCCGTGAGCTGCGGGCGGGTTTCGACGCGTTCAAGAACGTCCTCGAGAATATGCTCGGCAATGGAGAGCTCGGCTACCAGAGGTTCCGCGTCGTCCTCGAGGAGCTGTTCCTCTCATCCCTCGACAACCTCGAGCACGCCGTGGAGCGGCTGCACGCGGCGCTCGCCATCGGCATCGACGAGGTGGAGGAGAGACTCGGCCGGATCGAAGCGCTCGGAGACGACCCCGACAGCATGGAGCTCATCGAGCTCCAACGAGCCCGCACCCGCTACGAGGCGCTCACCGGGTCGGCGCGGGAGCTGTTCGAGCAGAACAAGGCCGTCCTTGCGACCCTCCAGCAATCCTGTGGGAGGATCAGCGGCGTGGAGGGCCACCGGGCCAAGGCGCGCCGGGAGCTCGACGCGTTGATGGACGAGTTCTCGTCCATGATCCACGGATACGGCCTGGCAGGCACCTGATCAGGGGCGCGAGCCCCACCTGCCATTGGCGCGGGGCGAACTCAGCATCTAGACTTTTCCTGTCCCTCGCCGATCGTTTCACCATCAGAGGAGGTCCGGGCGCCATGTCCGTACGATCACGAATTCTGCTTCTGTGCGCGATCCTCGCGGGCGCGCCTCTGGTCGCCGCCGACTCCCCGAAGCCCGGTATCGAGCCGCGCGTAGACAAGCTGTTGCGTGACATGGGCGATTACCTGAAGGGCGCGAGTGAGCTCAGCTTCCGCACCGAGGTCAATCACGATCGGGTGCTGGAGGGCGGACAGAAGATCCTCTACGGCCGCCAGTCGGAGATTGCCATGCGGCGCCCCGACCGGCTCCACGTCCTCGTCAACGGCGACCTGCTTCACGAGCGCATGTGGTACGACGGCAAGACCTTCATACTCATGGATTTGTGGGATTACAGCTACGTCAAGGTGGACGTGCCGCCGAAGCTCGATGACGCGCTCGACTTCATGGCGCGGAAGTACGGGATCGCGAGTCCGGTATCCGATGTGCTCTACGCCGACCCGTACGCGATCCTGGTGGAGAACGTTGTCACGGGCGCGTACATCGGGCAGTCGGTAGTCCGCGGCATACCCACGCACCATCTCGCGTTTACCCAGAAGAACATCGACTGGCAGCTCTGGATCGAGGACGGCGCCCACCCGGTTCCCAGGAAGGCGGTCATTACTTATAAGAACGTCCCGAGCTCGCCGCAGTTCACCGTGTGGTTGTCCGACTGGAACCTGGCCCCCCGGTTGGCGGACAGCCTGTTCGAGTTCCTGCCGCCGGACGGCGCCCAAGAAGTCGAGCTGAAGCCTCTCGGCCAATGAGCAAGCGATCGCCCGTCAACCCTCTGTGGACCGTTGCCGTGCTGATGCTCGCGACGGCCGCACCGCTTGCGCAGGACCGGCTGACCATCAACGTGCGTGAGGCGCAGCGTTCGTCATCGCCCCCGAACGTCGTTCACTATCAGGGTACCGGAAGCGTGCGGCACGACGAGCAGCGCCACTCGGCGAGCGCTCAGGACCGCAGGGCGTCTCAGGGGGCACAGGGCCGCAGGGAGTCTCAGGGGGCGCAGGACCGCAGGGAATCTCAGGGGGCGCAGAACCGCAGAACCGGGGGTGCCGATTCACGACGCACCGGCAGTGCGTCGGATCGGCACGGCAGCGTGCGCCTCGACACGATCCGCTAGCGATCCGACCGGGACCCGCCGGCCGCGGACACGGCGGTCGTGTTCAGCCATTGACGCATGAACTGCCGGATGTGCCGCTGGGCGCTCTGCAGCCGGTCGCCGCCCCGTGCGCCATTGAGCACGTCGTTCGCCATCGCGTTGATCTGTCCGGGATGGCCCCGAGACGTCCTGGCGATGTCGTCGACGGTTGAGCGATTGAACGGCCCCCGGCCTTCCATGCCCGCGTGATAGAGCCGCATGTCGATGTACGACGCGACCTCGCGTTTGTCGAGACACGGAACGCTGACCGTCGGAATGGCCCCGGACGCCGCCGCGGGCCCCAGCAACGCGTTGAGGCGCGATCGAAGGCCGGGCTCACCGGTCATCAGGACGCAGACGTTCTTCGTGCCCACGTCCTCGCTCAGGGTCGCGAGTCTGGTGAGGGCCTCGTCGTCGAGAGCGTGCGCGTTGTCCACGACGATAACCGCGACTTGTCCGCGAACGGACAGCCGTTCGAGCCAGCAATCGAATTCCTTCAGCATCTCGTCGGTCGACACCCGCGTCGGCAGGCGCAGCTCGGCGTTCAGAAACGTGACGACGTCATCGGCGGAGAACGATGGGACCGCGGGCATCCGCACCGCGCGCCAGTTGTGATCCGCCCGGCAGACGAGCTGGTTCAACAGGCTCGATTTCCCGGCTCCGGATTCACCGAGGATCAACACGGGCGTCCCGCCGCGGCGCACGTAATCCTGGATGAGATCCATGCGCAGCCTCAAGGCGGGCGTCGTGAAGAAATAGTTGTCCAGTCCGCACCTGGGAAACGGGCTCTGCTCGGCGGGGCGCGCTTGCATAGACATACTCCTCTGTCGTTCGGTTGCCGTCGTCATGCCACGACACGAAGACGCGACCACGCCTTGCGCACGCGGCTCGCGGTGGTCACCAGTGCGTCGGACAGGCGCCGCAGTCCCGGGACGTCCTCGTACTCGTCCAGCATCACGTAGGACCACGCCTGCTCGTTGGAGATGAACTTGCGCAGCAGGGCCTGGTTCAGCGCGTGGCCGGGCTTGTGGCCATAGAAGTGTCCGATGACGGGGACGCCGGCCAGCGCGAGGTCGCCGACGATGTCGAGGACCTTGTGGCGCACGAACTCGTCGTGAAACCTGAGCCCCTCTTCGTTCACGACGGTGTCGCCGTCGACGAGGATGGCGTTGTGGTGCGATCCGCCGAGAGCGAGCTCACGCTCGTAGAGATCCTCGATCTGATCGGCGAACCCGAAAGTGCGGGCGCGGGCGAGGTCGCGCTTGAACACGGATTCGGTCATCATCACCGAAAGCCTCTGGCTGCCGACGGCGGTCTCGGGGAAGTCGATCTCCGCGGTGATGCGGGGCACGGGGCAGGGCTCCAGGCGCACGACCTTGTCGTCGTCATGGACCTCGACCGTCTCCTGCACGAGCATCGCCCAGCGCTTGGCCTCCTGCTCGACGACACCCGCGCGCTCGATCATGGCGACGAAGGGTTCGGCGCTGCCATCCAGGATCGGCACCTCCGGTCCGTCGAGCTCCACGATGGCGTTGTCGATGCCGCAGCCGTGCAGGGCCGCCATCAGGTGCTCGATGGTGGACACGTAGACGCCGAACTCGTTGCCGACGATGGTGCCGAGCCGCGTGTCGACCACGTGGTGCCACAGGGCCGGGACGACCCCCCGGCCGGTCGCTACGTCGTTGCGTATGAAGCGCACGCCGGTATTCACCTCGGCGGGCCGTACCAGCATCCCGACGCGGCAGCCACTGTGCAGGCCGGTGCCCACGTAGGGGATGCACGTTTTGAGGGTGCGCTGAACAATAGACGCCATGTGCTGTTCCTCCATCAATCTCGGTTCCTCCCGGCGGATGCGCCGAATCGAGCTCCCTGGCCGGCCACCCCGCGCCGTTGCGCGGGACCAGGAGCGCGGGCAAAATGCCCCGCGGAATGGCCGTTATTGGTCCCTGATCGGGATGCACGGCCTATAAGATAGGGGCTGCGGGCGTTTGGGCCGTAATCACCCAGCGCCAAGTTCTTATCCCTGACTCTTGTCCGAGGAAGGAGGCTGACGGCGGGACTCATGCGGGGAAGCAGTATTTCGTCCTGGGCACTGTTGGTGGCCAAGGCCCTGGAGGCCGAGGGCCAGGACAGCGGGGCCCTTTTCGAGCGCGCCGGACTGGACCCGGCCAAGCTCACCGACCCCGATGCCCGCTATCCCGTGGAGGGCATGTGCCGGCTGTGGCGGCTCTCGGCCCAGGTCACCGACGACCCGTATTTCGGCCTCAAGGTGGCCAGTTTCTGGCACCCGACCACCATCAATGCCCTCGGGTACTCCTGGATGGCCAGCGACAGCCTGCGAGACGCGCTCACGCGCATGGAGCGCTACGGGCGGTTGGTGACGACGGTGGCCGAGATGAACCTGGAGGAGTTCGACGACCACTTCGCCTTCCGCATCCGTACGCTGCTGTCCCGGGCGGAGGTGCCGAATGAGGCGGTAGATGCGGGCCTCGCCACCTTCGTCGGTATGTGCCGCATGAGCTACGGCCCGGATTTCCACCCGCTGAGGGTGGTGACCCAGCGCCCCGGCTTCGACGATCCGACCCGCTACATCGAATACTTCTGCGCGCCGGTGGAGTTCTCGGCTCCCGAGAACATTCTCTACTTCAGCAAGGAATCATTGGAGGCCCACCTCCCCACCGCGAACCCCCGTCTCGCCCGTATCAACGACCAGGTCATCACGGAATACCTGGCGGGCTTCGACAAGGGCAGCACGGCCATGCGGGTGCGCGCGAAGCTGATCGATCTCCTGTCGGCGGGGAACGTTACCCAGCAGGATGTGGCCGACAGCCTGCACATGAGCCTGCGCACGCTACAGCGTAAGCTGAGTGACGAGAATACGAGCTACAAGGATCTTCTGGACGAGACCCGCAGAGAGCTCGCCAATCAGTATCTCCGCCAGGGTTGTCTCTCAGTCAGCGAGGTGACCTATCTCCTGGGATTCTCGGAGCCCAGCAATTTCGCGCGCGCATTCAAACGCTGGACCGGGCGCACGCCGAGCGAGTTTCGAAGCGCGGCGTAGCTACTGAGCCTGGGCTTCGAGGGCGACGGCCTTGTTGTCGTTCAGGTTGTTGAGAAGGGTATAGGCGAGATAGTACTTGTAGATGTTGGCCACGTAGCGAGTCGTCTCCGATCCCACCATCTGCTGTGCCGCCTGCTCCACGTTCCTGAACCAGACGTTCGGGTCGAGCCCCATCTTCTTCGCCCGCTCGCGCATCTTGCGCACCCTCGCCGGGCCGGCGTTATAGGCGGCGAGCGAGAGATGAACACTGGCGCCGGGTTCGATGTCGGGTGACGAAAAGTAGCGTTTCCGCAGGAAGGCGAGATACTTCACGCCGGCGTGGACGTTGTTCTCGAGCTTGTAGACGTTCTCGATACCGACATTCTTGTCTTTCGCGGTGGACGGCTTGATCTGCATGATGCCGACGGCGCCGCGGTGGCTCGTCTTCTTCGGATTCAGACGGGATTCCTGATAGGCGAGCGCGGCGATCAGCAGCCAGTCGAAGCTGTACTCCGCTCCGTACTTCTGAAACAACGCATGATACTGCTCGAGCTTCTTGCGAGACGTCTCCGACAGGGGGTTCTGGATCCAGCGCGTGTTCTCGTAGTAGCGTTTGAAGAGGACGTTGCCGAGCTTGGTGCCTTTCCGGTGGGCGCGCAGGAAGTCGTCGAGATTCGCCCGTAGCTTCGGGTTGTCCTTGCGCACGGCCCACGCGATCTCCCCCGAGGTGTTCACCGCGATATCTTCGTGGATCTCGAGATCGGGCAGGACGTTGGCCCAGAGCCGGGCGATGTGGTTATCGGCGACCGTCACCTCCACGATTCCCGCGTTCACGAGCTCGAGTATATCCTCGGTCGCGAGATAAGGATCCGACTCGACGATGTATACGGGGGGCCTTCCGGCCTTCTTGAATCGATCGCTCAGTGCGGTGAGATGCTGCATGTAGCTGCTGCCGCTCAGCACATACACGATACGCCCGGAAAGATCGTCCAGTGACTTGATGCTCTTATCGCCCTTCCGCGTAACGACTACCTCGCTCACGTCTCTGACGTAGGGGGTCGTGAACGCGACCTTCTTCCGGCGTCCCGGGGTGATGGTCAGGCCCGCGGCCGCGACGTCGCCCCGTCCCTTGACGAGATTCGAGAGCAAGCTGTCGAAGGGCACCGGGATGTAGACCACGTCGAATCGCAGCTGTCCCTTCTTGTCACCCTTGTTGAGGTATTTCTCGTACTGCTCCATGAGCTCGTACTCGAACCCTCTCTGCTGGCCGTTGACGATGAAGTACTCGGTCTTCTTGAACGAGACGAGCACGCGGATGACGCCGCGCCGGCGCATCGTGTCGAGGTCGGCCGTGGACTCCGCCGAGAGCAGGGGAGCGATACGCTTCAGATCGGCGCCGGGTGCCTGCCGGGGTGAGAGCGCCAGCAGGAGCGCCGCGCAGAGGGCCGCGGCCAGGCCAAACGCGGCCGGTCGTGACGATGGCGATCGAAGGCAGGTGGAGATCATGCCCGTCGAGTTCCTCGGCGTGGCCTGAGATAATAAGTAACAATTTATCGAAAGGGTAGCCAGGGAGTCGAGAGCATGACCTACCGAATCGAATCCGACAGCATGGGCGATCTCCGCGTACCCGCGGATCGCTACTACGGCGCGCAGACCGCCCGGTCCCTGATCAACTTCAAGATCGGCGGCGACCGTTTCCCCCGCGAAATGATTCGAGCGCTCGGAATCCTCAAGAAGGCCGCGGCAGCGACCAACGAGGAACTGGGTTCCCTGTCGCCGGACAAGGCGGCGCTCATCAAGCAGGCGGCGGACGAGGTGATCGACGGGAAACTGGACGAGGACTTTCCCCTGGTGGTCTGGCAGACCGGCAGCGGTACCCAGACGAACATGAACAGCAACGAGGTGATCGCCAATCGCGCCATCGAGCTCGCGGGCGGCGAGAAGGGGTCGAAGCAGCCCGTGCACCCGAACGACGACGTGAACATGGCACAGTCGTCCAACGACACGTTTCCCACCGCCATGCACATCGCGGCGGGCGAGCAGTTGAATCACCGGCTGATCCCTGCCGTGACCGGGTTGCGGGATACGCTGCAGAAGAAGTCCGACGACTATCGGGACATCGTCAAGATCGGCCGCACGCATCTCATGGACGCGGTGCCGCTGACCCTCGGCCAGGAGTTCTCAGGCTACGTCCAGCAGCTCGACAATGGCCTCGGCCGCGTCTCCCACGCACTCGACGGGATCTACGAGCTGGCGCTCGGCGGCACCGCCGTCGGCACGGGCCTCAACACCCACCGGGACTTCGCCGTCGAGGCCGCCACCGCCATCGCGGCCATCACCGGGCTTCCCTTCCGTACGGCGCCCAACAAGTTCGAGGCGCTGGCCGCTCACGATGCCATCGTGTTCGCGAGCGGTGCGCTGAAGACCCTTGCGGCGTCGCTGATGAAGATCGCCAACGACATCCGCTGGCTCGGATCCGGGCCGCGCTGCGGCATCGGTGAGCTGACTCTGCCGGCCAACGAGCCCGGCAGCTCCATCATGCCCGGCAAGGTGAATCCGACGCAGTCCGAGGCGATGACCATGGTGTGTGCCCAGGTCATGGGCAATGACGCCGCCATCAACATCGGCGGCCTGTCGGGTCATTTCGAGCTCAACGTCTTCAAGCCCATGATGATCTTCAACCTCCTGAACTCCATCCGGCTGCTGTCGGATGCCTGCGAGTCATTCGAGGAGCACTGCGCGAGGGGGATCGAACCCAACGTGCCGGCGATCGAAGGCTATCTGCACAACTCGTTGATGCTGGTGACCGCGTTGAATCCGCACATCGGCTACGACAACGCGGCGAAGGTGGCGAAGAAGGCCTACGAGGAGAACATGAGCCTGAGGGCCGCCGCCATCGAGCTGGATCTCTTGACCGGCGAGCAGTTCGACGAGCTCGTCAGGCCCGATGACATGCTCGGGCCCGCGGATTGATCGCCCGCCATGGCCGGCGCGTTGGGCTTCGCTGCGCTCAGCCCAACCTACGGGGATCGCCGTAGTCTCGATTTCTTGTAGGTTGGGCTGAGCGCAGCGAAGCCCAACAGCCCGATCTCAGGGAGAACCCACTACCAATCCGGCCAGCGGTAGCTGTCGTCGGGGGTGGAGGGCGCCGGGATCAGCGTCTTCGCCTCCTCCGGTGTCAGGAGCTCGCCCCAGTCGGTGCGCTCGGCCATCACCTCCTTTGTGGCGTCGGGGACGAAGTCCCGGCCGGCGCGCATCTGCCAGCCGCCCCCCAGCGCTCGGTACATGTCCACGAGGTTGCGCGCGATGGCGCCGCGGGTGACGGTGGCCTGGTCCTGCTGGTCGATGAGGGACTGCTGCGTGTTGAGAACCCGGGTGTAGTCCGCCGCGCCGTCGCGGTACTGAATGACGGCGAGATCCACCGAGCGCAGCGCCGCGGTGACGCTCTCGTCCAGGTACTGCGCCTGCTCCTGGGATCGCACGAAGCCGACCGACGCGTTCTCCACCTCCCGGGCGGCCTGCAGCACGACGTTCTGATAGTTCACCAGCAGCTGCTGCAGACGCGCGTCCTGGGTGCGCACGTTGTTGGAGATCTGGCCGTAGTTGAAGATGTTCCACTGGACGGAGGGCCCGCCCGTGAAGGTCAGGCTGTCGGCCGTGAACCACTCGCCGATGCCGCTTTTGCCGCTCGCCGTGGTGTTCGAGTTCTCGGTTGCGGCGAGGCCCAGGGTGCCGAGCAGCGCGACGCTCGGGTAGAAGTCGGCTTTGGCGACGCCGATGAGTGCGCTCTGGGCTGCCGCCTGCAGCTCTGCCCCGCGCACGTCCGGGCGGCGGCGCAGGAGATCCGCCGGGATACCGACGGCGACCTGGGGCGGCGGCGTGGGGATGATTCCGTCTTCCGGGCCCAGGAGCTTGCGGAGGTAACCCGGCGGGCGGCCGAGCAGGACGCTCAACGCGTTCTCCGCCTGGCGCAGGCTCGCTTCCAGCGAGGGGATGGCGGATTGGGTGTTGAACAGCAGCGTCTTCGCCTGCTGCACGTCGAGCTCCGTGGTGGCGCCGTTTCTGAACCGCACGTCGGCGATGTTGAGACTGCGCTTCTGAACCTCGACGTTCTGCCGGGCGATGGCCAGGCGTTCCTCGAATGTGCGGATGACCACGTAGGCGTCGGCGGCATCGGCGGTGAGGGTCACGAGCACGGTGTCGTAGTCGGCGATGGACGCGAGCAGGGCCGCATCGGCGGACTCGATGCCGCGGCGGAACTTGCCCCAGAAGTCGATCTCCCAGCCGATGCTGACCCCGGTGTTGTAGTTCCAGGTGTCGGTGAGGAAGGCGCTGCCGGCGGTGTTATCGCTGGGATTTCTATAGGTGGCGTCCAGGGTCGCCTGCTGCTGCTGGGGCCAGGCGCTGCCGACGGCGAGACCCAGCTGGGCGCGGGCCTCGAGGATGCGCAGCCCCGCCACCTGCAGTGTCAGGTTCTGGTTGTACGCCTCGTTGACGATCTTCTCGAGTTCCGGGTCGTTGAAGGACAACCACCAGTCGGCATGGTCGTTCTCGGAGGCGACGAGCTGCAGATCGCCAACCTCGGTCCAGCTCTGGGCGACGGGCGCGTCGGGCTTGACGAAGTCCGGTCCCACCTTCGTGCAGCCGGCCAGGAGAAACAGCAGGAGCAGCAGGACGCCCGCCTTGACGCCGGGCGCATCGCCCCGGAGGAAAGCCCGAAAAAAGGGCCTGAAGAAAGGCCTGCAGAAGGCCGATCCGGTCGTGTCCTCGATGGCGCCGGGTGCGGCAGCCAGCGTAGAGATTCCCTCGGACATCGATTCCCCTCCCGTGCAGAGTCCCCTCAATCGCCGCGGGGCGGCAGTCGGCGACATGATACCGCTTCCCCCCGGCCTTCCAAAGACATTGTCGGCCATCGGCGCGTCAATGAATCAGACATTGTCGGTCGCTTACTTCACCGCGAACACGGAGCGCCGGGTGGCAATGTGCAGGCCGAAAACTGCACGATGAAAGTGCGGTCCGCAGGCAGTGAATTCGGAGATCGGATGCGGTCTAACATGATGGTGTCACCCGGGACAGCCAGATCATCAGCTGGTGCGTCATGGGACGTTCATCTTGGGTGCGGCCGCGCGTATAAGTACATACTCGCCTGTATAAGTTGCGACTCAGCGGCGTTAGTATTTGTACAGCGGGAACAAGAAAT
>CBDTYP010000051.1:0-12831 GCA_965364645.1 uncultured Gammaproteobacteria bacterium
CGCCTCGCCCACGTCGCGGATGCCGAGAGCGAACAGGAAGCGCGCGAGGCTCGTGCGGCGGCTCTTGTCGATGGCCGCCACCAGGTTGGCCGCGGATTTCTTGCCCATGCGGTCCAGCGCCGCCACCTGCTCCTCGCTCAACCCGTAGATGTCGAGGATGGAATTCACCAGACCGGCCTCCACCAGCTGATCGACCAGCTTCTCGCCCAGTCCCTCGATGTCCATAGCGCGGCGGCTGGCGAAATGCCGCGCGGCCTGCTTGCGCTGCGCCGGGCAGTAGAGTCCGCCGCTGCAGCGCGCGGCTGCCTCGCCTTCGATGCGCACGACCTCCGAGTCGCACACAGGGCATCGATCGGGGAGGTAGAAGCGGCGCGTTCGCCGTGGCCGGCGCTCCTTGACCACCCGTGCCACCTCCGGGATCACGTCGCCGGCCCGGCGCACCACCACGGTGTCGCCGACGCGCACGTCCTTGCGATCGATCTCGTCCTGGTTGTGCAGCGTGGCATTGGTGACCGTCACGCCGCCCACCTGCACCGGCTCGAGCCGGGCCACCGGCGTGAGTGTTCCGGTGCGCCCGACCTGCACGTCGATATCGCGCACCCGGGTCAGCTCCTCCTCCGCGGGAAACTTGTAGGCGATCGCCCAGCGTGGCGCGCGGGAGACCGCCCCCAGCAGATCCTGCTCGGCGACGTCGTTCACCTTGAAGACCACGCCGTCGATGGCGTAGCCCAGGCCCTCGCGGCGCACCAGCACGTCCTGATAGTAGTCGCGGCAGCCGTCCACACCCCGCACTAGCGCCGCCTCCGGCGACACCCGCAGGCCCCAGTGCTTAAGGCGATCGAGGATGCGCGCGTGGGTGCCCGGGAGCCATCCCTCGCGCACGTCGCCAACGCCGTAGCAGTACATGGTCAGGTTGCGCTCGGCGGTCTTGCGCGGATCGAGCTGGCGCAGCCCGCCGGCGGCGGCGTTGCGCGGGTTGGCGAAGGGCTTCTCCTCGCGACGCTCCTGCTCCGCGTTGAGCGCGCGGAATCCCTCGTCGGTGATGAAGACCTCGCCGCGCACCTCGAGCACCCGGGGAAAGTCGTCGCCGCGAAGGCGTAGCGGGACCGCCTTGATGGTACGGATGTTCTGGGTGACGTCCTCGCCGCGGGTACCGTCGCCGCGGGTCGCGCCGCTCACCAGAAGGCCCTCCTCGTAGCGGATGCTCGCGGCGAGTCCGTCGAGCTTCGTCTCCGCGGAGTACTCGACCTCCTCGACGCCGAGGCGTTCCCGCACGCGGCGATCGAAGTCGATGAGCTCCTGATCCTCGAACGCGTTCGCGAGCGAGAGCATGGGTACCGTGTGGACGATCTCGCCGAAGCCCTCGACGGGCGCGGCGCCGACGCGTTGGGTAGGCGAGTCCGGGGTGATCAGCTCCGGGTAACGCTTCTCGAGGGACTCGAGCTCGCGCAGCAGTCTATCGTACTCGGCGTCCGGCACCAGCGGATCGTCGAGGGAGTAGTACCGATAGTTGTGGTATTCGATGTTGTCGCGCAGCTCTTCCACGCGCCGGACGATTGCCCTGGGCGCGGCCATCTCATGCCTTGAGCATCTGGCGGCGGCGGAAGTCCGCGATGCGCTCACGCAGATGATTGATGGACTGCGGCGTCAACGTGCTGCGGGTCTCGTCGCACAGCGTGCCGTTCAAGTCTTCCGCGACGGTCTTCGCCGCATCGAGCATCTGCTGGAACGCATCGGACGGCTGTTGCGGACCCGGCAGGCGCATGAACATTGCGATGCCGGGACTCGTCTGGTCGTCCATCCGGGCCGGCTCGAAGTGACCCGGAGCCATCACGTTGGCGGCGCTGAACAGCGTGGGTGTCGCGGGATCCTCTGGCTGCTCGTGACGATGGAAGATGTTCATGTCGCCGTGATAGAGATCCGCGTGCTCGAGGGCGTGGCGAAGCGCCTCGCCGGCAAAGCGCTCGCCGCTCCGGGCCATCACGGTCATGACGATGTGCAGCTCCTCTTCGTTGTCCGCCGTGACCGTGCGCTCGATGCGCGCGCCCCGTTCTTCCCGCCTGGCGTCTCGCCCGGCAGCAGGCAGGTCGCCGCCCCGAGCCGGTGCCGAGAGGTCCAACCCCGCGAGGTCCAGCTGCTCGGGCGAATCCCGCCGCGCCGCGAAGCTGCCGAGCGGGGACATGTCGTCGCCGTCCGCCGGCACGGATTCCGTCGCGGCGATGCCGGTGCCCTCCCGGGTTTCGGTGACGTCTTCGTCGGGCTCGCCGGGAAAGTCTTCGTCGATGTCGTACCCGGCGAGAGCTACGGAATCGTCATCCTCCTCGTCGACGTATGATTCGCGGTCGCCGCTACGCCGCCCCTGCGCCTGTTGGGCGACCTCGAAGGGATCCGACTGACGGATATCGTCCACCTGGCCCAGCACCGACTCGCCCGCGATGGGACCGCGTTCATCCTCGCTCAGGTGTTCCACGAGCTCGGCGCGGCGGCGCGCGGCAGCACGCTTCTTGCGAAGCTCCCAGATGAAAATGCCGGCAATCAGCAGAACGCCGACGATGAGCAGAATCAAACGCAATTGATCCATGGGGTCACCCCCCTTCAGATCGGTCCAGTCGATCCAGACCGTCTATACCGCGACCAGTTCCACGGCCTCGTCGACGTCGACCGCGACCAGACGCGACACGCCGGGCTCGTGCATCGTAACGCCGATGAGTTGCTCCGCGATCTCCATGGTGATCTTGTTGTGCGTGACCACGATGAACTGCACGCGGTCGGACATGTCCTTCACCATCTCGCTGAAGCGCACCGCGTTGACGTCGTCCAGCGGCGCATCCACCTCGTCGAGAAGACAGAAGGGCGCCGGGTTCAGATCGAAGATGGCGAACACGAGTGCGATAGCCGCCAGCGCCTTCTCCCCGCCGGAGAGCAGATGAATGCTCGTATTGCGCTTGCCCGGTGGGCGCGCCATCACCGAGACACCGGTGCTCAGGAGATCGTCGTCCGTGAGCTGTAGATACGCGTGTCCGCCGCCGAAGAGCTGGGGAAACTTCGCGCCCAGACCTTCGTTCACTTTCTCGTAGGTCTCCTTGAAGCGCGTGCGGGTCTCGCGATCGATCTTCTGGATCGCGGAGGTCAGGGTCTCCAGCGCCTCTTCCAGATCCTTGTGCTGTGCATCGAGATACTGTTTGCGCTCGGCCTGCTGATCGTGCTCGTCGATGGCGGCCAGGTTGATGGGGCCGAGCCGCGTGATGCGCCGCTCCATGGTGGCGAGCTGCTCCTCCCATTCGTCGACCCGAGCCTCCTCGCCCAGGCCTTCGAGCACCGTCTCCAGGCCGTAGCCGAGGCCGGCGAACTGCTCCTCCACGGTCTTGCGCCTGACCGCTACCTCCTGGGCCTCCAGGCGCAGGGATTCGAGCCGCGTGCGCTCCTCGCCGACCGCCTGCTCCTTCTCCACCCGCTCAGTCTCGAGCTCGCGCACCCGGGCCTCGGTGGTCTCTACCCGTTCCCGCGCCGAGCGCAACGATTCGTCGATGAGGCTGCGGGCATTGAGCTTCTCCTCCAGCGCCGCCTCGGCCTCCGCCAGCGGCGCCGCGCCGCCTTCCAGGGCCGCGCGATGCTCGCGGATGCGCGCCTCCAGCTGCTGCACGTGATCCACGTTCCGATCCCGGCCCTCGTCGAGGGACTGGGCCTGGGCGCGGAGGGACTCGGCCCTGAGGCCCAGGTCGTAGGCCTGCTCCCGGGCTCCCTGCCAGGTCTCCCGGGTCTCTTCCAGGCGCTGGCGCAACGCCTCGCGGCGCTGCATCCAGTCTTCGCGCTCCCCGGAGAGCCGCTCCACGTCCCGGGTCGACTGCTGCCACCGGGCCCGGGCTCGGGACAGCACTTCCTGCTCGGCCGTCAGCTGGGATTCAACATCGCTGCATTCGGCGCCGAGGGTCGCGGCGCGCTCCCGGGACTGCTCGTGGCGGGCACGGGCGGCGCCCAGCTCCGATTCCAGGGCCGCGGCGTGGCGGTGATGCTCGGCCAGATCCGCCTGGGCCTGCTCGAGGGCGGACTCGCTGGTATCCCGCCGCCGGCGGTAATCGTCGAAGCCCGCCTCGCAGCCCTCCACCTGCCGCTGCAGGCGCGAGAACTCTTCCGCGAGGGACTTGATCTCCTGCTCCCGGGCCAGCACGCCGGCTTCCTCGTCCGGAGTCCGGGAGACCCGGATCCAGCTCGCGCCAATCCAGATCCCCTGGGGCGTCACCACGGACTCGTGGGAGGCCAGGCGTCCGCGCATGGCGAGGGCCTCGGAGAGAGAGTCCGCGGTACGCACGCCGGCCAGAACCGATGCCAGGGACCAGGGGGCATCCACCTTCGCGGCCAGGGAATTGGCCCCGGAGGGCGAGTCGCTTTGGGAAGTCACCGCCGTACCGGCATCGAACAACGTCAGCCCGCCCTCGGAGAAGCGCTCGAGAGCGGTCGCGTACTCATCCAGGGTGTCCACGCACACGGCTTCCAGGCGGAAACCCAGCACCATTTCCACGGCCCGGGCCCAGCCGTCGTGCACGTGGAGTTCCTCCGCGAGGCGTGGGTGTTCGTCGAGGCCCGTGTCCCGCAACCATTCCATGACCGCGCCCGGACGCTTACCGAGGGCGTCCTGCTGAAGCGCCTGCAAGGATGCCAGTCGTCCGCTCAGGGCCTGCTGACGCTCCCGTGCCTCGTGCAGCGCGTCGCCGGCCTCCCGCTCACCGTGGCGGGCCCGCTGCAACTGCTCCTGGGCGTCCCGCACCGCGCGCTCCAGCTCGACGGCGCGGCGCTCGGCCTGCTCGAGCTGCGCCCGCTGCTCCCGGGTCGTGCGCTCCAGCTCTTCGCCGGGCAGGTCCTGCTGCTCGGCCCGCAGCCGCTTGCCCCGCTCCTCCAGCTGGGCCACGGCCTGCACGAGATGCTGGATGCGCGCGGCCTCGGCGTCGCGCATGCGCGCGGGCTCGGCGGCCTCCTCGCTCCAGCTCTCCCAGTCCGTCTGCCACTCGTGCATGGACTCTTCGGCGGCGCGGAACGCCACGCGGTGCTCCCCGGCCCGGGACTGCAGCTCCTCCAGCTCGGGCTCGATGGCCCCGAGCTCGTCGCGCAGCTCCAACACCCGCTTCTGCTCCGCGTCCAGATGCTCCTTCGCGCCGTCCAGGCGCTCGATCTCGGCCCCGAGGTTCTCCTTCTGCTCGTCGCGCTGACGGCGCAGGTTCTGGATGGCTTCCTCGCCCCGGGCGATGGCGGATTCCGCGTCGAGGACCCGCCGGTAGACCTCGTTGAAGGACTCCGCCGCGGCGCTCTGTTCCTCGCGCCCCTTCTCGAGGTCCGCCTCCACCCGGCGCTGCTCGGCGAGGCCCGCCTCC
The DNA here is from genome assembly GCA_965364645.1 of uncultured Gammaproteobacteria bacterium. Lineage (GTDB taxonomy): Bacteria > Pseudomonadota > Gammaproteobacteria > HK1 > HK1 > JAABYT01. The sequence continues at coordinate 5,367 of CBDTYP010000051.1, forward strand.
AGCGCGGTCGCTTGCGCGGCCACCGCCTCGGCCTTGAGCCCGTTCTCGGCATCCAGGCCGCGCCAGCGGAGCGCGAGGAGCTGCGCCTCCAGATCCCGCTCTTCCTGCTTGAGCACCTTGTATTTGGCCGCCATGGTGGCCTGGCGCTTCAGGTGGGTGAGACGCTTGCCGAGCTCCTCGCGAATATCCGTGAGCCGCTCCAGGTTCTCCTCCGCGTGACGCATGCGGTTCTCGGTCTCCCGGCGGCGTTCCTTGTACTTGGAGATGCCGGCGGCTTCCTCGAGGAAGTCCCGGAGCTCCTCCGGGCGCGCCTCGATGAGGCGCGAGATCATACCCTGCTCGATGATGGCGTAGCTGCGCGGCCCGAGACCGGTGCCGAAGAAGACGTCGGTGACGTCCCGGCGGCGGCAGCGGGTGCCGTTCAGGAAGTAAGCGGATTGACTGTCCCGGGAGACCTGGCGCTTGATGGAAATCTCGGTATAGGCGGCGTAGCGGCCACCGAGGCGGCCGCCGCTGTTGTCGAATATGAGCTCCACCGACGCCTGACCCACGGGCTTGCGGGTATTGGAACCGGTGAACACGACGTCGGACATGCTGTCCCCGCGCAGGTGCTTGGCGGAGAGCTCACCCATGACCCAGCGCACGGCATCGATGATGTTAGACTTCCCGCAGCCGTTGGGACCGACCACGGCGGTGAGATCGCCGGGGACGTGGATAGTGATGGGATCGACGAAGGACTTGAAGCCCGCAAGTCTGATTCGTTTCAGACGCATGCGCGCTAGTGCGAAAGACTGCGTGTCCTGAGCATCGCCCGATACTTTACACGAAACGATCTCGACACAACACCACCCCGAGAAGAACTGGAGCCCGGAATCCTCTCATGTCATCGAAAGCCGCCGCCGATCTGGAATTATTCGACAACCCCAACCCCGATCGGGACTACACCATCCGCGTACGCATACCCGAGTTCACCTGCCTGTGTCCGAAGACCGGGCAGCCGGACTTCGCGACCCTGTACCTGGACTACGTGCCGGACAAGCTCTGCATCGAGCTCAAATCCCTGAAGATCTACGTGTGGTCCTATCGCGACCAGGGCGCGTTCCACGAAGCCGTGACCAATCGGATCCTGGACGACCTGGCCGGCGCCTGCGCGCCCCGCTTCATGCGTGTCACCGCGGAGTTCAATGTCCGCGGCGGAATCTACACGAACGTCGTGGCCGAGCACCGGGCGCCGGACTGGGAGGCGCCCGCCCCGCTGACCCTGCCGGGAGACGCCTGAGCCATGGAGAACAATCCCTTCGCCGGCGCCGTTTACTTCCTGCGGGGCATACGCCTGATCTTCACTCCCGGCATCCGTCCCTACGTCGTGGTGCCCCTGCTCGTCAACGTCGTGCTGTTCAGCGCCATCATCTATTTCGGCACGGGGCAATTCCAGGAGCTGCTCGACTGGCTGCTGCCGGATTGGCTCGACTGGCTCAGGTTTCTATTGCTGCCGCTCTTCTTCCTGATCGCGCTCATCATCGTCTTCTTCACGTTCTCGCTCCTCGGCAACCTGATCGCCGCACCCTTCAACGGGCTGCTGGCCGAAGCCGTGGAGTGCCACATCACGGGCGTACCCATCCCCGGCGGCGGCTTCAAGAAGATGCTGCTGGAGCTCGGCCGCACCATGCTCTCGGAGCTGCGCAAGCTCGCCTATATCGCGATGTGGGGGATCCCGGCGCTCGTCCTGTTCGCCATCCCGGTGCTGAACCTGGCGGCGCCCTTCATCTGGATGCTCTTCGGCGCCTGGATGCTGGCCATCAGCTTCGTGGACTACCCCATGGGCAACCACGGGCTCAGCTTCCCCGAGCAACGCCGCCAGCTGGGGGAGCGGCGCTATCTCGCCCTGGGCTTCGGCGCCGCCGTGATGGTAGCCATCGCCATCCCCCTGGTGAACTTCCTGGTCATTCCGGCGGCCGTGGCGGGCGCCACCGTGCTGTGGGTGGAGCGCCTGGAGAAGGCCGCCCCCGACGGTGGGACGGCCGGGAGCGGCATCGACGGGACTGGACACGGGGGCGCTTAGGGCCTTTATTGCGCCTCCGACCCCTTTCTGGTATATCCCCGCGTCTGGCTCAGCACCGGTCCCGTTTACTGGTGTCGAAATAATAGATTTCTGTCGCTGCCGACCCGGGAACGGGGATCAGGCAGCGACAGCGCAGGAGCAGTAGAAATGCCCGAGATGTCGACCACCAGTACCCTCGATTTCAAGCCCTACAAGGCCAAGCGCGGCGAGGAGTACATGAATGATAAGCAGCTGGAGCACTTTCGTAAGATTCTTGGGTCCTGGAAGCAGCAGCTCATGGAAGAGGTCGACCGGACTCTCCATCACATGCAGGACGAAGCGGCCAACTTTCCGGACCCCAACGATCGTGCCACCCAGGAGTCGGAATTCACCCTGGAGCTCAGGACCCGGGATCGCGAGCGTAAGCTGATCCGCAAGATCGACGAGGCCCTCACGTCGGTCGACGGCGGCGAGTACGGCTATTGCGAAGCCTGCGGCATCGAGATCGGCATTCGGCGCCTCGAGGCCCGCCCCACGGCGACCTTGTGCTACGACTGCAAGGTTCTCGACGAGATCCGGGAAAAGCAGATGGGCTGAGACGCCCGTGGCGTCCGCCGACACGCCTCTTTCCCCCGGGACCCACGCCGGCCCGGGGTCCGGTCACGGCTCCCGCACCTACCGGGGACGTTTCGCCCCCTCACCCACCGGTCCCCTGCACTTCGGCTCCGTCGTCGCCGCCGTCGGCAGCTTCCTCGCGGCCCGCGGTCGCGCCGGCGACTGGCTCGTGCGCATCGACGATCTCGACGGCCCGCGCACCGTCCCCGGCGCCGCCGACGGGATCCTCGCGGACCTGGAGCACCTGGGCATGCACTGGGACGGCGAGGTCCGCTATCAGCAACCCCGGGGCGAGCGCTACCGGGAAGGCCTGGAGGCCCTGCGCATGGCGGGCTGGACCTTTCCCTGCGGGTGCTCGCGGAAGGACTTCCAGGGCATCTACCCCGGCACCTGCCGGGAGCGGCTGGAACCCGGCAAGCGGGCCCGGACCCGGCGCATGCGGGCCGCCGGCGTCTCCATCGATCTCGACGACGCGGTGCAGGGGGAGTACCGCCAATCCCTCGGCGATGCGGTGGGGGACTTCGTCATCCGCCGCGCCGACGGCCTCTTCGCCTATCACCTGGCGGTGGTGGTCGACGACGCGGACGACAACATCAGCGAGGTGGTCCGCGGCGCGGATCTTCTCGACTCGACGCCCCGGCAGGTGCACCTGCAACGCTCCCTCGGGCTGCCGACGCCCGCCTATGCCCATCTGCCGGTGGCGGTGAACCCCGCGGGGCAGAAGCTCAGCAAGCAGACCTTCGCCGAGCCGGTAACCGGCAAGCCGCCCGTTCCCCTGCTCCTCGGCGCACTGAATTTTCTCGGCCAGCAACCCCACGGGGAACTCGTCGACGCGAGCGTCGACGAGCTGTGGTCGTGGGCCGTCGAGAACTGGCGCATGGATCGCGTGCCGCGCCAGCGGGCCATCCACTGGCCCGAAGGCAGGACGGCCAGCTACGTGCCGTCGAAGTCCGACGAGATAAGCGACTAGTCCGGCATGCGCGCAATGATCCGAACGATCATTTTCACGCTGATGCTCGGCATGCTCGCGGCGACGGCGACGGCCGTTACGAAGGTGACCGTCGTGGGATTGTTCAAGGATACCGCCATCGTCGTGATCGACGGCACCCGCCGGCTGCTGCGAAGCGGCGACACGAGCCCCGAAGGCGTCACTCTCGTGTCCGCCGACAGCAAGGAAGCGGTTCTGGAGATAGACGGCGAGCAGAAACGCTATGGGCTCGGCGGTCAGATCGGCGGCACCTACAAGAAGCCCGACCAGGTCACCGTGCGCATCTGGCCGACGCCCAACAACATGTATGCGTTGCTCGGCAGCATCAACGGCTATCCCGTGGACTTCATCGTGGATACCGGCGCGACCCTGGTCTCCCTGAGCGGATCGCAGGCACGGCGCCTCGGCATCGACTACCGGGTGATCGGCACGCCGTCGCAATCCTCGACGGCATCAGGCATCGCGAAAATCTATCTGGTGAGTCTCGACCGGGTAAAGGTCGGCGACATCGAGCTCAGAAACGTCGGCGGTGCCGTCCACGACGGCGAGTTCCCGCCGGTGACACTGCTCGGCATGTCGTTTCTGAGCCGCCTCAACATGCGCCAGGACGGCCAGGTTCTCGAGTTGCAGACGAAGTACTGAGCGAGACGCACCCGTCAGGAGCGGTCGCGCTTCGGATCCCAGTACACCTCGCTGCTGTGCGCACGCGCGAGCACCCGCGCCAGCACGAAGAAGAGATCCGAGAGACGATTCAAGTAGGCACGGCTGTATTCGTTCACGTCGTCTCGCCGTGACAGTGCGACAAGCCTCCGTTCGGCGCGCCGGCATACCGCGCGAGCGACGTGAGTCGCGGTAGCCGCGCCCCCGCCTCCCGGCAGTATGAATTCCTTCAACGGCGGCAGCGTCGCGTTGATGTCATCGAGGGATGACTCCAGGGCGGCCACGTACTCCGCGGTCACCGTGCTCGTGCCGGGGATGGCAAGCTCACCGCCGATGTCGAAGAGCGCGTGCTGCACATCCGTGAGGTACTCGCGGATATCCGTGGGGATCTTGTGGGAGAGAATGCGCCCGACGTAGCTGTTGAGCTCGTCCACGGCGCCCATGGTCTCGACGCGGATGTCGTCCTTGTCGATCCGATTACCGTCCGCGAGACCGGTGGTGCCGTCGTCTCCCGTGCGCGTATAGATCTTGGAAAGTCGATGTCCCACTGCCACCTCCTGGCGGTTCAGACAGGGATGTTAGCGTGCGCCCCAATCAATGTCGAAGCACCCGATCGATTGGCTCACCGCCGGTGATTGTGTGAGAATGGCGCCCAGCGACGGTTCCCTTCGGGGAAACAATAGGGAACGGGGTAGGCCGGCACAGTCCGGCGAAGCCCCGGCTGCCCCCGCAACTGTAAGTGGGTAGCGAGCGTCCAAACCGAACGCCACTGGGAAACCGGGAAGGCCGGACGCGAGCGACACCGACGAGTCACCGTAGGGGTGATCCGGCGAGCAATCCACGAGCCAGGAGACCTGCCGCCGCGAGCGTCGCCCCAGCCGCCGAACGGGGAGTTTTCGGCGGAGCGGACCCCCGTGTCGGCGACGCGGGAAGCTTGGTTGCGCGAGGGGCGCATGTCGTACGTCGGCTGCTGCCGCTCATTGTCCCGTGCGCCGAGCCTGGCCGCGGGCCGCCATCGCCACCCGCCAACCTGCTTCCTCGTCATCACACAACGTCGACACGAGGAGTACGGGGATGCATTGCAACAGCTTCACTGATCTTCACGGGATCCCGCGGCGTGGACGCGGATCGATCTTTTTCACCTGCGCCATCGCCTCGACCATGGCGGCGACGGTGCTTGCGGGACCGGCGCTGGCCGAGCCCCAGGCGCAATTGCTGCCGGAGACCGTGGTCTCCGCCAACCGCGTCGAGACGCCTTCCAAGGAAGTCGGCAGCTCGGTAACTGTGATCACAGGCGAAGAGATGGAGGAACGTCAGATCCGCGTGGTGGCGGATGCGCTGCGCGACGTGCCCGGTGTGAGCGTCAACCGGACCGGCCCCCGGGGTCTGTTTACCCAGGTTCGCATTCGGGGAAACGAGGGGAACCACACGAAAGTCTTCATCGACGGCGTCGAGGCAAACGATCCGTCCGGTGACGTGGAGTTCGACTTCGCCAATCTCCTCGCCGCCGACATCGACCGCGTGGAGATTATCCGTGGTCCCCAGAGTGCACTGTGGGGCAGTGACGCCATCGGCGGTGTCATCAACGTGATCACGAAGCGCGGTGAGAGCGGCATGCGCGCCGATGGTTATCTGGAAGCGGGCTCCTTCGACACCGTCGCCGGTAACGCGGCCGTCAGAGGGGCTGGGAAGAACTACCGCTATGCCGCGAGCGGCAGCTTCCTCAAGACCGAAGGCATCAACATGTCCCGGTTCGGATCGGAGAAGGATGGTTACAAGAACGGGACCCTGAACCTCTCCGGCGGCCTGGACCCCACGGACAACCTGGAGCTCTCCGCGAACGGCATGTATATCGCCAACAACGTCGAGAGCGATCCTCAGGACTTCACGCCCGGCAGTCCCTTCGAGGGTCTCTTCGTCGACGGCGACCAGGAACGCAATGGCGAACAGTTCTACGGGCGCGCCCAGGGAAAGCTGAAGACCTTCGGAGGCCGGTGGGAACACATCTTCGGCGGCAACTACACCCACACGGACTTCAAGAACACCGTCGATCAGATGTTCGACACTAAGAATACCGGCAGCAAGAGCCGCGTGGACTATCAGTCCAACGTCTTCTTCTCGACGCCGAGCGTCGCGGCCGCGGAGCACACCGCGACCCTGTACGCGGAGTACACCCGCGAGACCTTCGAGAACGAGTCGGCGGTGTTCCCGGCGGCGAACCAGAGCGAGTCGATGAACACCGCCAGCGTCGCGGGCGAATACCTGGTCAACCTCTGGCAACGCGTGTTCCTCACCGGATCGCTCCGCTACGACGACAACGATCTGTTCAAGAATGCCACCACCTACCGCGTTACCGGCGCCTACCTGCACCACGAGAGCAACACGCGCCTGCATGCCAGCATGGGCACGGGCGTCAAGAACCCCGGCTTCTTCGACTTGTACGGATTCTTTCCGGGCTCGTTCGTCGGCAATCCGAATCTGCAGCCGGAAGACTCCTGGGGCTGGGATATCGGCTACGAGCAGAAATTCTTTCGTGAGCGGCTGGTGATGGATCTCACCTACTTCCGTTCGGTGCTGACCGACGAGATCGTGACCGTGTTTCTCCCCGGCGGCCCGCCCTTCCTGACGTCCGTGGCGAACCAGACCGGCAAGAGCAATCGCCAGGGCGTCGAGCTCAGCGGCAAGCTGGCGATCTCGAACGATCTCAGCCTGATCGGCGCCTACACGTGGACCGACGCCACCGATCCGGACGGCCGCGTGGAGGTGCGTCGTCCCGAACACATCGCGAGTCTGGTGGTGAACTACCTCCTGCCCTCGAAGCGCGGCAACGTCAACCTCAACATCCAGTACAACGGCTCCATGGAGGACAACGAGTTCAATTTCTCGACGCCCCGGGACCGCGTGAACCTACCGAGCTATACCCTGGTGACCCTGGCGAGCGCATACAACGTCAACAAGAACGTACAATTGTTCGGGCGCATCGAGAATCTGCTCAACCAGGACTACGAGGAAGTATGGTCCGCACAATCCCCGGGGATCGGTTTCTTCGCCGGCGTCCGGCTGAACACGGAGATCAACTGACAGCCGGCATGCGCGCGGTGTCGATTATCGTGGGCGTGATGCTCGTGCTCGGATTCGGCAATGCCGATGCCGCGCCGCCG
>CBDTYP010000052.1:0-12756 GCA_965364645.1 uncultured Gammaproteobacteria bacterium
GCCTCCACCCGGGCCTGCCACGTCGTCCAACCGAACACGCCTCCGAGTCCGAGTACCAGTCCGACAACGGCCGAGCGGCCGTTTTCCTTCCACCACTTCTGTAGTGCTTCGAGTTCTTCCTGTTCCGTATCCACGTCCCGTCTCTCGGTTGTTCAGTCGTCGAAATCGAAACGCGCCTTCAGCGCGTCGGCGAGGCCCGAGCGGGGGATCGCCTGTTGCCCGCCGTCGCCACGCATGTCCTTACATGAAACTGTATCCCCGCGAATCTCGTCCTCGCCGAGAATCAACGCAAGCTCCGCCTCGCTGCGATCGGCGGACTTCATTTTACGCTTGAAGTTGCCCGGTCCCGCATCCACCAGGAGGCGCAGCCCCGGCAGGGCATCGCGAAGCGCCTCCGCGATGCCGTGGGCATCGCGCCGGGCCTCGTCGCCCACGGCGACGACGTAGGCATGGGGCGGCCGCGCCCCGGACACGTCGACCGCGGATTGCATGAGGGCCACGACCCGCTCCAGTCCGACGGCGAAACCCGTGGCGGGGGCCGGGGCGCCGCCGATCTCCTCCACCAACCCATCGTAGCGGCCGCCGCCGCATATTGCCCCCTGGGCGCCCAGGTCGTCGGTGATCCATTCGAACACCGTTCCGGTGTAATAGTCGAGGCCGCGTACCAGGCGCGGGTTCACGCGAAAGGCGACGTCGCTGGCAGACAGCATCGCCTGCAGCTCCTCGAAGTGTGATGCGGAAGCGTCGTCGAGGCAGTCGACGATGCGCGGCGCGGCCTCGAGGAGGTCACTCATCGCGGGATTCTTGCTGTCCAGTATGCGCAGGGGATTGCTGGCCAGGCGTCGCCGGCTGTCGTCGTCCAGCTCCTTCTCATGGGCGGACAGATAGCTCACCAGCCGCTCGCGGTAGGACTCCTGGATCGCCCGGGACCCGAGCGAATTTATCTCGAGCCGGATACCCTGGAGACCGAGACGCCGCCACAGGCGCCCGCCGAGCAGGATCAGCTCGGCATCGATGTCGGGCCCCGGGAAGCCGAGGGCCTCCACGTCCAGCTGATGGAACTGGCGATAGCGGCCCTTCTGGGGTTTCTCGTAGCGGAACATGGCGCCGATGTGCCAGAGGCGCTGACCCCGTCCCCGCAGCCAGCCGTGCTCGACGGCGGCGCGCACGACGCTCGCCGTGCACTCGGGGCGCAGCGTCAGGCTGTCGCCATTGCGATCGTCGAAGGTATACATCTCCTTCTCGACGATGTCGGTCCCTTCCCCCACCGAGCGCCGAAACAGCTCGGTCTTCTCCACCATGGGCGGACGCAGCTCGTGGTAGCCGTACCCGGTGAGGACGTCCCGGGCGGTGTCCTCGAGCCGGCGCCATACCGGCGTCTCTGCGGGCGGGATGTCCTTCATCCCGCGGATCGCCTGAATCGCTTTCATGTCAGGAGTGCAATTTCCGGGTTGGGGGTAAGCGTCGGCGCCTCGTCGTCACGGCGACAGGCGTCCGGCAAATTTCGGAGGGCGGATTCTAGCAGATTTGCGGGCCGCAACCGGAGTCTTCCGGTGCGGGAGTCACGAGTCCGGTGTCACCGCGGGGGGCGCCGGCACTGCGGGAGCCGGTGCCGGTGCCAACAGGCTCGCTTCCGGGAAAACGGCCGCCGCGGCGGGAGCTTCCAGGGTCTCGGCCACGACGGCCGCGGTCCGTTCCCGCTCCTGCGCCGTGGGCTCCGGGGCGTCCGGGGCGGCGGGCTCGTCGTTTGCGGGCGAGGGCGTCTCCGGTGTGATGCTGGTGAGCTCGCCGATGGTGAATCGCACGACGCTGCGGCCCTGGTAGCGGGTCAGATCGAAGGGCTCGCCGTTGTAGGCCACGGCGGCGCCTTCTACGTCGCCGAGCAGCACCTGCATTGGCCCGGCGCCCTGGACCACGATCTCGCTGCCCTCCCGGGCGAGACTGTAGTACAGACGGCCGCCGCCGCGGTCGTAGATCTCGATCCACGATTCCCGCTGCAGCTGAATCGCCAGGACATCGGAGCCGGGCAGGGGATCCGGCCGGGGCGGGGAGACCTCGGCCTCGGTGCTGGTGTCCGTGTCGGCGCCCGCGGCCGCCTGCTCCGAGCCGTCCGTCGCGGCCACCGCCTCCCCGGAAGGTTCCGGGCCCGGGTCCGCGAACGCGACATCGACGCCGGGGGCTTCCTGCCGCGGCTCTTCCACGGTCGGGCTCTCCGGCATCGGTGTCGATGGCGTCGTCTCGTCGGCGGCGGAAGCCACTGGCTCTTCCGCGGTCACGATAGGCTCAGGGGGCGCGGGGCTCGAGGCGGCCTCGCTCTCTGTCGCATTCGGCGCCTCGCTTTCAGAACCGGGGGCCGGTGGCTCCGGTGCAGCCGCGCGGCTCTCGTCCAGGGGCGCCGTGTCCGGCGAAGCTTCCGCGGGTGGCTCCGCGGATGTCTCCACGGAGATCGATGCTGGGGCGTCTCCGTCCGTCGTTGCCGCCGCCGGCTCCGGCGTCACCGCTGAGGTGCTCTCGTCGAGGGACCGGGCTATCTCCGGGGGATCGGTGGGCGCCTGCCGGCTCTGCCACCACATCACCACCAGGACCACCAGCAGTCCGGCGATGACATAGGTGGTCATGCGCACGGGAAAGTCGCTGACGTGGACCTCGGCCTTCCCGCCCAGCTCCGACACCAGCGCGGGAGGTCCGTATCCGCGGCGCTCGTAGGCTTCCAGGATTGGACGTTCGGGGAGATTGAGCAGCCGCGCGTAGCCACTCAGGTAGCCACGTACGAAGGTCGGACCGTGCAGCTGCTCGTAGTCGTCGTTCTCGAGCTTCTCCAGTATGTAGGGCTCGAGCCGCATGCGCGATGCGACCTCCGCCGCCGTCAGCTTCGCGGCCTCGCGGGCCTCGCGCAGTCGCTGCCCCGGTCCGATGTCGTTTCCGGAGTCCGAGACCACGCGCGTCGTGGAATCGTCGCTCATCACTTCATTCCGGACTCGAGGAGCAGCTGGGTCTCGCGGGAATCCGGATAGTTCGCCTTCAGCAACATCGCGAAGCTGGAGACGGCATCCTTGTCGCCCAGCCTCTCCTCGATGCGTATGCCGAGCCACAGGGAGCGGGAATTGTGGTTGCTGACTTCCTCCAATCGCTGCATGTAGGCCCGCGCGGCCAGAAACTCACCCTTGTCGTAGCTGACCTGGGCCATATTGAGCAACGCCAGCGGAAAACGGGGATCGGCTTGCAGGGCCGCCCGGAAGTACGCTTCCGCACCGTCGGGATCGTCGGCCTGGAGCTTGCACGTTCCCGCGTTGGTATAGGCCATGGCGGGCTTGGTGTAGAGGGGGTTCGCGACCGCCTGCATGAAATACTTCTCGCCTTCTTCCATGCGCCCGCGCTGGCAGAGAAAGGCGCCGTAGTTGGTCTGGGCCGCAGAGTCCGAGGGATTCAGCTCGATGGCGCGCTTGAAGTGCTCCTCGGCCTTGTCGGACTCGTTCAGCTGGTCGTAGACGAGTGCGATGCCGTTGTGGGCGGTCGCGTAGTTCGGGTCCGCCTGGATCGCCGTGTTGAGCCGCTCCCACGCCAGATCCAGCTGACCGTTCTGCAGATAGCCGAGCCCGAGCTGCGTATTGACGCTCGCGAGCTGATTGGCGGTCCCGCCCGGCGCCACCTTCGGCTGATCTTCGGGGACCGTCGCGCACGCGATCTGCAGGGCGCAGGCCGAGACGATGACGATCCAGTGGAAACTGCCTTTCATTGATGTCGGTGTGCCGCGATTGGGGGTCCGGGACCGAATATAGTCAATCAAGATTGTAGCTGCTCCGGGGAGGGCGTCACCGCGCCGGGGCCGGGCCCCGCCGCCCGGCGAAGGCGCACGCGGCGGCTGCGGGGTTGCACGTCGCCGGCGAGCTGTCCGCAGGCGGCGTCGATGTCCTCGCCCCGGGTCCTGCGTGTGATGGTCATGATCCCCTTACGGATCAGCACGTCTCTGAACTCATCGATAACGCCTCGGGACGAGCGTTCGTACCCGCTCCCGGGGAATGGATTGAAGGGAATCAGGTTGACCTTCGCCGGCACGTCCGCGAGCAACGCCGCGAGCTCGCGGGCATGGTTTCGAGAGTCGTTGACGCCCGCCAGGAGGACGTACTCGAAGGTAACCTTCTCCCTTGGGTCGTCCCGGACGTAGCGTCTACACGCCCCGAGCAGATCCCGGATGGGATAGTGCCGGTTCAAAGGCACGAGCTCGTCGCGCAGGCGATCGTTCGGCGCGTGCAGCGAGACTGCGAGGCTCACGGGACAGCGCTGCCTGAGAGCGTCGATCTTCGGAACAACACCCGCCGTGCTGAGGGTGACGCGGCGCCGGGCGAAACAGTGGGCGTTGTCTTCCAGCATCAAGTCCAGCGCGTCGACGACGTTGTCGAAATTCAGCAGCGGCTCGCCCATGCCCATGAGCACGATATTCGTGATCAGGCGGCGGTCGTCCGCATCACTCTCGAGGAGCGATCGCGCGAGCCAGACCTGCGCGATGATCTCCGCGCTGCTCAGGTTGCGATTGAATCCCTGCCGCGCCGTGGAGCAGAAGGTGCAGTTCAACGCACAACCGACCTGGGAGGAAATACACAACGTACCGCGATGCTCGTCGGGTATGAACACCATCTCGATGCAGTTCTCGGCCGACACCCGGACGAGCCACTTGATAGTCCCGTCCGATGACTCTCTGGTGGTGACCACCTCCGGCAGCGAGACGGCAGCCTCCCGGCCGAGCCGCTCCCGCAGCGCCTTGCTGAGGTTGGTCATGGCGGAGAAATCGGTGACGCGATGCTGATGGATCCATTTCAGCATCTGCACGGCGCGGAATGGGCGCTCATCGAGCGCCCGAAAGTATTCCTCGAGGCCCGCCCGCGTGAGACCGAGCAGGTTGGTTCGCCCGGAATCGTGGCCGGCCGGCGTCTCGGAAGCGGAAGTGTCGCCTCTGTCCATCGGGTGCTACCGGGTCCGCGGGCAGATCTCCTCGGGCGCGAAGAAGTACGCGATCTCGATCTCCGCGTTCTCGGGGGAGTCGGATCCGTGCACCGCGTTCTCGGTGATCTCGTTGGCGAAGTCCGCGCGGATGGTTCCGGCGGCAGCCTCCGCGGGATTCGTCGCACCCATGACCTCGCGATTCTTCTCGATGGCACTCTCCCCTTCGAGAACCTGAACGAGCACCGGTCCCGAGGTCATGAACTCCACGAGCTCCGGGAAGAACGGCCGCTCCCGATGCACCGCGTAGAAGCCTTGGGCCCGCTCACGCGTGAGATGAAACATCCGGGCGGCCACCACGCGCAGGCCGGCATCCTCGAAGCGCGCGATGATCGCGCCGATGGCGTTCTTCGCCACGGCGTCGGGTTTGATAATGGAAAGGGTGCGTTCGGTCGCCATCCGGATCTCCAGGGTGTCTGTGGTTGGGGTGGAAAACGAGTAAGTATAAGCGCCGAACCGGTCGGAGCGAAACTTGGCGGACAGCAGATAGTCGGGTCAGACGCCGAAGCTTTCGCCGCAGCCGCAGAGGCTCTTCACGTTGGGATTGTCATAGACGAACCCTTCGTTCAGACCCTCCCGGCTGAAGTCGATCGTGGTGCCGTCGAGAAACGAGAGGTTGTCATTACCGATTATTACCTTGACGCCGTGGGACTCGAAAACTCTGTCGTTCTCGGCGATGGCGTCGGTAATGTCCACCACGTAGGCGAAGCCGGAGCACCCCGTGGTCTTGATGCCCACGCGCAGTCCTTCGCCGGAACCCCGTTCCGCGAGGTAGCGTCTGACCCGCTCCGCGGCGGCATCGGTAAGCATCACACCCATTGGATCGCTCCCCGGGGCCCTCAGGCGCCGGTGCTCACCTGGCCGGCGACGTCAACCGGGACCTGGTCCTGGCGGTCCGCTACCTCGCGAACCCGGCGCCGTTCCACCAGCTGTGCCAGGTCGATGCCGCCGAGGAAGTCGTGGATCTGCCGGCTGAGGTCGTGCCACAGGTCGTGGGTGAGACAGCGGGCCTCCCCCTGGCAGTTCTCCATGCCCCCGCAGCGGGTCGCATCCACGGACTCGTCCACGGCGCCGATGACATCCACCACGGCGATCTCCGCGGCGGGTCGGCCCAGCTGATACCCGCCGCCCGGTCCCCGGGAGCTGCGCACCAGTCCACGCTTGCGCAGCTGCGCGAACAGCTGCTCGAGATAGGAGAGCGAGATCCCCTGGCGCCTGGCGATATCGGCAAGGGCGACGGGATCCCGGTCGTCGTGGATGGCCAGATCCAGCATGGCCGTTACCGCGTAGCGGCCCTTGGTCGTCAGTCGCATGGCGTGGCCCGCGGGTGAAGGTGACTGAAAGTGTACATTCCTGAGTAATTTAGTCAACTATTCGGGCCGCGGGTGACGACCCGGCGCCGGGGCTCAGATGCCATCCAGGGATGCCAGCTGTTCCTCGAGCCTGCCGATGGCGGCCCGCAGCTCGACGACCCTGCCGCGTTCCTTGTCGACGATCGCCGCCGGGGCGCGATCGACGAAGTTGGCATTGGCGAGCTTCTGCTCGCTGCGCTCCAGCTCCTTCGCCTGCTTGTCGATCTCCTTCGCGAGCCGGGCTGTCTCCGCTTGCGTGTCGATGAGCCCCGCCAGCGGGATGAGGATCTTCATCGATCCCAGCAAGCCGACGGCGCTCTTGGGCGCCTCCGCGTCCTGATCCAGGATGGCGACGGACTCGAGTCCCGCCAGCCCGTCGAGATACATTTGACAGCGCTCGAGCATTTCCCTGTCCCGCTCGGACGAGTTCTCGAGCACCACCGGCACCCGGCGGCCCGGCTGGATGTTCTGCTCGCCGCGAACCCTGCGCACGGCCAGCACGAAATTCTTCACCCAGTCGATGTCTTCCAGACTCGCCTGATCGATACGCTCCTGATCCGGGACGGGGTAGGGCTGGAGCATGATCGTGGGACCCTCGCGCCCGGCGATGGGCGCCACCCGCTGCCAGATGGCCTCGGTGATGAACGGCATCAGGGGGTGGGCGAGGCGCAGCAGCGTCTCGAGGACCCTGACCAGGGTCCGGCGTGTGCCGCGCAGTCTCGCGGGGTCGGTTGTCTCAGCGCCGAGAACCGGCTTCGCCAGCTCGAGATACCAGGGACAGTACTCGTCCCAGGTGAACTCGTAGATCGCCTGGGCGGCGAGGTCGAACCGGTATTGCTCGATGGATTCGTGGACGCGGGCCTCCGTCGTTTGCAGGAGCGAGACGATCCAACGTTCGGCGAGCCCCAGCTCGACGGCGCTGTCCCTGTCACCGTCGACGCCGCAGTCCTGGCCCTCCGTGTGAGCGATGACGAAGCGCGCGGCGTTCCACAGCTTGTTGCAGAAATTCCGGTAGCCCTCTATGCGCCCGAGATCGAAACGGATGTCCCGTCCGGTGGTGGCCAGCGAACAGAAGGTGAAGCGGAGCGCGTCGGTGCCATAGGCGGGGATCCCATCGGGGTAGTGGCGACGGGTATCCGCCTCGATACTCCCCGCCATGTCCGGCCGCATCAGCCCCGTCGTGCGCTTCTTGACCAGGGATTCGAGATCGATGCCGTCGGCGAGATCCAGCGGATCGAGAATGTTGCCCTTGGACTTGGACATCTTGTTCCCGTCCGCGTCACGCACCAGTCCGTGGATGTAGACCTCCTCGAAAGGCACGTCGTCCATGAACTTGAGTCCCATCATGATCATGCGCGCGACCCAGAAGAAGATGATGTCGAAACCGGTCACCAGCACGTTGCCCGGGTAGAAGACCTTCAGGCGCTCGGTGTCTTTCGGCCAGCCGAGGGTCGAGAAGGGCCAGAGGGCCGATGAGAACCAGGTATCGAGGACGTCCGGGTCCTGCTCGAGCGCCACTGTCGCGTCGAGCCCGTGTTTCGCCCGAACCTCCTGCTCGTCGCGCCCGACGTAGATCCTGCCCTCGGCGTCGTACCAGGCGGGGATGCGATGGCCCCACCAGAGTTGCCGGCTGATACACCAGTCTTCGATGTTGTTCATCCATTCGAAGTAGGTCTTCGACCAGTTCTCGGGCACGAATCGGATGCGTCCGTCCTCCACCGCCGCGATGGCGGGGGCGGCGAGGGGGCCCGCCTTCACGAACCACTGATCGGTCAGGAAGGGCTCGATGACCGAATGGGATCGATCGCCTCTCGGAATCTTCAGGCGGTGCGGCTCGGTCCTCTCCAGAAGTCCCTGCGCTTCGAGATCGGCGACGACCCGGTCTCGGGCCTCGAAGCGGTCGAGATCGCGGTAGCGTTCGGGAGTCTCTTCGTTGGTCCTCGCATCGATGGTGAAGATGTTGATCTTCGCCAGACCGTGGCGCTCGCCGACGATATAGTCGTTGAAATCGTGGGCCGGCGTGATCTTGAGCGCACCGCTGCCGAACTCGGGGTCGACGTAGTCGTCGGCGATGATTGGAATGCGCCGCCCTGCCAGCGGCAGCTCCACCTCTGCGCCGATGAGGTGCGCGTAGCGCGGGTCATCGGGATGCACGGCAACGGCCGTGTCGCCGAGCATGGTCTCGGGCCGAGTGGTGGCGACGACCACGTGTTCATCTGCGCCGGCGATAGGGTAGCGGACGTGCCAGAGGAACCCGTCTTCCTCCTCGGAGATCACTTCCAGATCCGAGACCGCCGTGTGCAGAACCGGATCCCAGTTGATCAGGCGCTTGCCGCGATAGATGAGGTCCTCCTCGTACAGCTGCACGAAGGTCTCGCGCACCGCCTCGGACAATCCATCGTCCATCGTGAAGCGCTCGGTCGCCCAGTCCACCGATGCCCCCATGCGCCGGAGCTGGCGGGAGATGGTGCCGCCGGAGTGTTCCTTCCACTCCCACACCCGGCGCAGGAACTCCTCGCGGCCGATATCGTGGCGCGTGACTCCCTCGCCGTTCAGCTGACGCTCGACCACCATCTGGGTGGCAATCCCGGCGTGATCCGTCCCCGCCTGCCACAGGGTGTTGTCCCCCTGCATGCGGTGGTAGCGAACCAGCGCGTCCATGATCGTGTCCTGGAACGCATGGCCCATGTGCAGGCTGCCGGTGACGTTGGGCGGCGGGATCATGATGCAGTAGGGATTGCCCTTACCACTCGGCTCGAAGTAGCCGTTCTTTTCCCAGGTCTCGTACCAGGACTGCTCGATCTTCTGCGGGTCGTAGGTCTTATCCATACTCTGCTCTGGTCTTCCCGCGGATAGCGGGCGCGGCGGTCGCCGGAGTCGTCACAATCCGGATATTGCAACAGGTTGGCGCGAAAAAATCGAACCCGGTGCGCGCTTCGAAGGATTGGGTCTGGAAGGGCGGGACGCGCCGGCCTGTCAGCTATGCGGGCCGCGTCCGAGAACTTTCAAGTCTTCGATAATCTCCGGGAGCATGATCTCGAGGTGATTGCGGACCTGCTCCCGAATGTCCATGGCGGCCTTCTGAACGGCAGCCTCAACCCGGGCCTGCACGATGACCTCGATCTCGTTCGCCAGTCGCTCGGCGAGCTTTCGATAGGCTTCCGTTTCCTCGACGTCCGGGGTCGGCGGCTCCGTCGGTCCCTGGTCGGGTATCGGCATCTCCGGCAACTCCGCGCCCGGCACCACGACGTCGTGCAGAAGCGGGATCGTGTACTGGGCATCGTCCGGCGAGGGCTGCGGCTCCTGGTCGGCCTGGGGTTCGGAGCCTGCATCGGTCGCCGGGGCCTCGTGGGGGGGCTGCTTACGGTGTTCGAGGATCTGCTCGAGGCCGTTCAGCGCCTCGCTGAGAGATTCCTCCGCGGCGGAGGGACCGGCGGAGCGGTGGGCATCGTCGACGGGTTTGCTGATTGAATTCTTGTCCATAGCCGGT
This sequence comes from uncultured Gammaproteobacteria bacterium, assembly GCA_965364645.1. Lineage (GTDB taxonomy): Bacteria > Pseudomonadota > Gammaproteobacteria > HK1 > HK1 > JAABYT01. Next base: position 9,841 of record CBDTYP010000052.1, read on the forward strand.
TCAGAGATTGTGCTGTTGAATCGAGACACCCCTGTCCAAGTAGTCGCGATAGCGCAGCCGACCGCTGCGCCGGCCCGCGTCGTCGGCGCTCACGATCTCCGCGACCCGGGTGCTCGTGCCCGCGAAGGAAGGCACCGTCTCGGCGAGGTTGATCAAGACGTCTATCTCCGCCGGATGGGCCGCGCCGTCACCGACCAGCACGGGCTCCAGCGTCGCTTCGTCGACGCCCTGGCCATTGTCGCTCTGGCGTTGGACATACATGGCATGGGGAACGAAGCTGTCCTGACGGTACGTCCACAGCATGTCGTCGATGCTCCTGGCGGTCTCCCGGGAGTCCACGTGGATGAACACGCGGTGTCCCTTCTGCCAGGCCTTGTCCGCCAGCCGGCAGGCCGTGCGCAGACGCTCACGCTCTGCCGCCGCCTCCAGGATGTAGAAATCGACCTGCATCGACGTTACCGCATGAATTCCACGATACTGTATCAGCTTACGCGCTTGCGCCCGGCCCGGTCCAGCAGGAACTGCGACAGCAGTCGTACCGGCCGGCCCGTGGCGCCCTTGGCCTTGCCTCCGCGCCAGGCGACGCCGGCGATATCCAGATGCGCCCACCGGTAGTCTCCGGCGAATCGCGATAGAAAGCTGGCCGCGGTGATGGCACCGCCTTCGCGTCCCCCGACGTTCGCGACGTCGGCGAAGTTGCTCTTCAGCGCGTCTCCGTACTCTTCCCACAGAGGCATGCGCCAGGCACGGTCGTGACTGAAGTCGCCGGCGGACAGGAGTGCGTCGGCGAGCCCGTCGTCGTTGCTGAAAAGCCCCGCGGCGTGGGAGCCCAGCGCGATCACACAGGCTCCGGTGAGGGTTGCGATATCCACCACGACATCCGGCTCGAAGCGGCTCGCGTAGGTGAGGGCGTCGCAGAGCACCAGCCGCCCTTCGGCGTCGGTGTTGAGGATCTCCACGCTCTGACCGGACATGCTGGTATAGATGTCGCCCGGCTTGCTCGCCTTGCTCCCGGGGAGGTTCTCGGTGGCGGCGACGATGCCCACCAGGTTAACGGGGAGCGAGAGGCTCGCGGCCATCTTCATGGTGCCCAAGACGCTGGCCGCCCCGCACATGTCGAACTTCATCTCGTCCATCTGGGCCGCGGGCTTGATGGAGATGCCGCCGGAATCGAAGGTGACGCCCTTGCCGATGAGAATCGCGGGCTTCTTTTTCGCGCGGGTTCCCCGGTATTCGAGGGTGATCAGCCGCGCCGGCTGCTCGCTGCCCCGGGAGACCGAAAGTAACGTCCCCATGCCGAGGCGCTTCATCTCCGGCTCGCCGAGGACGCGTATCTTGAGGGACTTGTGGGTGCGCGCCATCTGCCGTGCACGGTCGGCGAGGTACTTCGGTGTGCAGATGTTGCCGGGAAGATTCCCCAGATCCCTTGCGAGATCGACGCCGTCGGAAATGCCGATGCCGTGACGCATCCCTTCCTCGGCACGACGCCGGTCCCTCAGCGTGGGAATCGCGCAAGTGAGGCGGCGAAGCCTGGGTTCGTCCCCGGCATCCTTTTCGCTCTTGAGCTGAGTGAACCGGTACACCGAGTCGCGCACCGACTCCACGATACGCCGTACCTTCCAGTACGCGTCCCGATCCTCGACCTCGAGCTCCGCGAGGCAGACGATGGCGTCCTTGACGCCGCTCTCCTTCAGCTTCTGCACGGCGGCGCTCAGCAGGCGCCTGAAACGACTCGCGGGCATCGCGCCCTTCCTGCCGCAGCCGACGATGAGCACCCGCTCGGCGGAGACACCGGGGAGGTTATTCAGCATCAGCGTATCGCCCGCGGCGGCCCCCATGTCGAACTTCTTGAGGAGCTTCGACAGCGCACCGTCGCTCGCCTCCTCGATGGCGTCGGCGGACGGGGCGAGCCGGCGTGTCTCGAACGCCCCAACGACGATGCAGGAGGCCCGCTGGCTTCCCGCCGTGACCTTGCTTACTTTGAATTCCATCGACCTTTACCCTGGGCTATCTCTGATAGAATTGGCGTTCTCCGACGAGGTCGTCGGCTGCGGCGCGGCTGGCGCGCAGTTTATGCTGTCGGGCCAAGGACCGTAAAGTCACGTGTTCCGAGGATTCGCTTGATAGTTCAACGCTACTTGATTCGGGAAATACTGCATTCGTTCTTCGCGGTGTTCTCGATTCTGCTCGTTATATCGGCGACCGTCATCTTCGTTCGCATGCTCGCCGAGATGTCGGCGAGTGTCTTTTCCGGCGCTTTCATCCTTCAGATCTTGGCGCTCAATATTCTCGGCAAGCTGTCCATGCTGTTGCCCGTGGCTCTCTACGTCTCCATTCTGCTGGCGCTCAGCAGGCTCTACTCAGACAGTGAGATCGTCGCGATGTGGGCAGGCGGGGTCGGGCCGCGCCGGATAAACGCGAGCATATTTCGGCTTCTCGTGGTGTTCGCGGTGCTGACGGCCGTCGTTTCCCTGTACCTGTCGCCGGAGGCCTGGGCGATGCGGGACGTCATCTGGACCCGCGCGAAGGCCGAAGCCGAGGTGAGCGGCGTTCTGCCGGGGCGCTTCCTGGAGTTCAGGGATGGCGAGCTGGTCGCGTACACGGAATCCCTGTCTGAGGACAAGCGCGAGATGGAGAACGTCTTCGCCAAGCTGACGGTGGACCGCAGCGAGAATCTCCTGGTGGCGAAGCGGGCGCGCTTCAGCGGTGACGAGGAGACGGCCGGGCAGTACATCGTGCTCGAGGACGGCTACCGCTACTCGGGAGCGCCGGGGAGCGTCGACTACACGGTCTATCGTTTCGCGAAGCACGGGTTCCGTATCGATCAAGAGCGAACCCAGACGGTTATCAGCAAGGCCAACGCCAAGCGCGGCGGTTGGAAGGTCTAGCGAGCCCTTCCAACCCTTCGGAGGGACG
>CBDTYP010000053.1:0-12725 GCA_965364645.1 uncultured Gammaproteobacteria bacterium
AGCCCGGGTTGACTTAGATGCATACGGCATATATGTTATCTAGCATATATGCAATATGCATCTAAGGTGGAAGCGTGACTAAGGGCAAACAGGGCGGGACCGAGCAGGCCTTTCTGGAGAGCTACGACCCGAGCCAGTTCGAGCACCCCTCCCTGGCGGTGGACGTGGTCATCCTGACGGTTCGCGATGGCGCGCTGCGGGTAGCCCTGGTGCCCCGGGACCTCCATCCCCACAAGGGAAAATGGGCTCTCCCGGGGGGCTTCGTCGGCATGGGGGAAAGCCTGGACGCCGCGGCCGCCCGGGTGCTGGAGTCCAAGGCGGGCCAGCGCTCGGTCTTCCTGGAGCAGCTCTACACGTTCGGCGAGCCGGGGCGCGATCCGCGCACCCGTGTGGTGAGCGTCGCCTACTACGCGCTGGTGAATACCGCCAGGCTCGACGGGCTCGCGGAGCGGGACGTGACGCTGGGACGGCTGCGGGTGCCCTGGAAGGGCGAGTCCGGGGGGCGAGTGGACGTGATCGACGACGCGGGCACGAAGCTCGCCATGGCATTCGATCACGATCGCATCATCGCCATGTCGATCAAGCGTATCCGAGGAAAGCTCGACTATGCGCCCATCGGATTTCAGCTCCTGCCGACCACGTTCACTCTGCGCGCGCTTCAGGACATTCACGAAGCCATTCTCGGCACCACCATCAACAAGGATTCATTCCGGCGAAGAATGCTCGCCTCCGGCCAACTGATGGCCACCGGCGAGCAGGAATCGGCGGTGGGGCATCGCCCCGCCGCGCTCTACCGGTTTACCCGACGTTCGGCGGTTTGACCTCCAGTCGAAGGCGACCGAAGGAGAAGAGAAAATGGCAGAGATTAGAAAGTTTCCCGTCTGGCGACACCTGCGCGGTGATCCCAGCTTCCACATTCTGAGATATCGACGCGGCGAGCTGTGCGCGAGCGGCTGCGGGATGTCGTTCTGGTTTCACCCGATGAATACCAGCATCGTCGAGATCCCCATGGATGACCGCGAGCTGCCCTTCCTCTATCACGCGCGCTCCCGGGAGTTCCAGGACGTCACGGTGCAGGGTGTGATCAGCTTCCGGGTCATCGATCCGGAGAAGCTCGCCCGTCGGGTGGACTTCAGCATCGATCTCGAGACGGGACTGCTGACCGAGCAACCCATGGACAAGCTGGCTGCTCTGGTGACGGAGCTCGCGCTGCAGTCCACCTGGGACTATCTGGCGCATACGGATCTCGTGGAGATCCTCGAGCAGGGCTTCGAGGAGCTGCGCACGCGCATCGGCGCCGCGCTGGACGAGGACGGCAACCTCGAAAGCATGGGTCTCGAAGCCGTGGCCGTGCGAATCGCGGCGCTGAGGCCCGAGCCCGAGGTGGAGAAGGCTCTCCGCACACCGACCAGGGAAAGAATCCAGCAACAGGCCGACGAGGCCACGTTCGAGCGCCGCGCGCTCGCGGTGGAAAAGGAGCGTGCCATCGAGGAGAACGAGCTCCAGAATCGCATCGAGCTCGCCCGTCGCGAGGCGGCGCTCATCGAGCAGCAGGGCGAAAACGATCGCAACCGGGCTCGTGAGCAGGCGCAGGCGGCGCTTATCGAGTCCGAGTCCCAGGCCGAGCGTACCGACATCGAGGCGCGCGCCAAGGCCGGCAGCATCGAGAGTATCGAGCAGGCCCGCGTGAACGCCGAACGCGAGAGGATGGGCATCTACCGTGACTTCCCCTCGGAGAAGCTGCTCGGACTCGCGGCCGACAAGCTCGCCGGTAAGCTGCAGCGAATCGAGCACCTGAACCTGACGCCGGACCTTCTCGGCGGCATGATGACGCGGCTCGTGCAGGCCGGCACCGACAAGCTCGAAGAGCGACCGGAGTCCTGACATGGCCACCGGGTCACCGCGGGTGGTTCTCGTGACGAGACGTTCCGAGTACGAGGAGCTCATCGCGCGCCACGCCACCCGCGGCCAGGCCGCCTTCTTTCTGGAGAGCCGGGATCAGCAGATCGACGAGGTCGAGACCCGGCATCGGCGTTTGTACACCGCGCTGGAGCAGGTGGCGAACGTCGTGCCATCCGCCTGGCGACGCGCGCGTGTGGAGCGCGCCGATCTGGATCGTTTCCTATTCGAGCCCGACGATATCGTGGTTGCCCTCGGGCAGGACGGGCTGGTCGCCAACCTCGCCAAATATCTCCATGGGCAACCGGTCATCGGCCTGAATCCCATGCCGGATCGCTACGACGGTGTGCTCGTGCGCCACGCGCCCGACGCGGCGGCTGAGCTCCTGTCCGCGGCCGCCGGCGACGCTTCGGCGCTCGATGCCCTCACCATGGTGCAAGCATCTCTGGACGACGGTCAGACTATTCTCGCCCTGAATGAACTCTTCATCGGCCATCAGACGCACCAGTCGGCGCGCTACGCTATCCGCTTCGGTGATCACCGCGAACATCAGTCCTCATCCGGACTGATCGTCGCCACCGGGACCGGCGCCAGCGGCTGGGCACGCTCGATTCATCTCGCGTGCCAGAGCACCCTCGATCTGCCTCGGCCCACCGACCACGCGCTGGCGTTCTTCGTGCGCGAGCCGTTTCCGAGCCGCAGCAGCTCTACCACCATCAGGGAAGGGCGGCTCGTTACCGGTGATGGACTGGAGATCCTCTCGCAGATGAACGCCGGCGGCGTCATCTTCGGCGACGGGATCGAGGGCGATCGCCTGGACTTCTCCTGGGGCAGGGTGGCGCGCATCGGCATCGCCGAGCCGCGCCTGAACCTGCTGGCGGCATGAGCATGTCGGACTCGGTCCCATCGGCGGCGGCGGTGGTCGGGAGCCTGCTCGGTACGGCCGTCGGCGACGCCATCGGCCTGCCCTACGAGGGCCTGTCGCGGCGCCGCGCGCCCCGCCTGCTGGGCCCGCCGGATCGCCACCGGTTGCTCTTCGGGCGCGGCATGGTATCCGATGACACAGAGCACACGTGCCTTGTCGCGCAGGCGCTGATCGGCGCCGGCGGTGAGCACGACGTGTTCCTGAGGCGACTCGCGTGGGGCCTGCGCCTGTGGATGCTGGGTCTTCCCGCCGGCGTCGGTTTCGCCACGCTGCGCGCGATCCTGCGACTGTGGATCGGTGTGTCGCCCAGGCGAAGCGGCGTATTCTCGGCGGGCAACGGGCCCGCGATGCGAAGCGCGATCCTCGGTGCTGCGGTTGCCGAGCGCGAAGAGCTTCTCGCGCTCGTGCGCCTGAATACGCGCATCACCCACTCCGACCCAAAAGCGGAGTACGGAGCCATCGCCGTCGCGCTTGCCGCCCGCGCGGCTCGGGATGCGCCCCGGGCCGACGCCGCGGCCTATCTGTCAGAGCTGCGGGCCATCCTCCCCGCCGATGCCGGCGAGCTGCTCGATCGCCTCGGCGAAGCGGCGATAAGCGCCGGCGCGGGGGAGTCCACGGCGGAATTCGCCGAGGCAATCGCCCAAACCAGGGGTCAAGCCACGGGCGTCTCGGGTTATGTCTATCATTGCGTGCCGGTAGCCATCCACGCGTGGCTCGGCAATCCCGGGGACTTCAGGACGGCGATCGTCGCGACGGTTGCCTGCGGCGGTGACACCGACACGACCGCCGCCATCGTCGGCGGCATCGTCGGCAGCGGCGTGGGAAAGGCGGGAATACCACCGGAGTGGATCGCGGGAATCCAGGAGTGGCCACGGTCCGTCGAATGGATGGAGCGGCTGGCCCAGTCTCTCCACGAGACGATGTCGGGGAGCGGCGCCGCGCGTGCACCGCGACTGCCCCTCGCGCCCGTCCTGCTGCGCAACGCATTCTTTCTCGTGGTCGTCCTGCTCCACGGCTTTCGGCGGTTGGGGCCGCCCTATTGACTAACACGCTCGCGGCGCTTCCGCGGAAGCGCCGATCGTCGACTCCGGCCTACACGGCAGGTGCCTCAGCGCTCGATGTTGGCGCCCCGGGGAGGGATCCCGGTCTCCCGGTGGAAGACCTCGGCGAGGCGCGCGATTCCCGCGTTGATGTCGTCCACGCTCGGCAGCGCGAAACACAGCCGCAGGCAGTGCTTGGCCGCATCCCCGTCCACCGACCAGGAGGGGCCGTCGTTGAAGGCGATACCCGATTCGGCAGCCGGAGCCAGGAGCTTCCGGGTATCGATCTCCGCGGGCAGCCGCACCCACAGGAACATCCCGCCCCGGGGCACCTCGCACTCGGCCGCGGTGCCGAAGTGCTCGTCCAGCGCCGCAACCATGGCCTGGAGCTTGTCCCGAAGCCCGCGTCTCAACCCCTCGACGTGATCCTCGAAGTGCCGGGAGAGGAATTCTCCCGCCACCATCTGCTCCAGGGCGCCGGTGCCCGCCTTGCCCTTGAGGGTGATCAGCCGCTGCAGGACCCCGGGCGGCGCCACGAGATAGCCCAGGCGCAGGGCCGGTGCGAGGCACTTCGAGAACGAGCCGACGTAGAGGACATTCCGATCCCGGTCGAGGCCGAGGAGGGCCGGTGGGCGCTCGCCCCCCGGGAGCAGGTCCGCATAGCAGTCGTCCTCGAAGATCGGCACGCCGTGCCCGGCACAGAGCGCCAGCAGCTCCCGGCGCCGAGACAGGGGGAGCACCGTTCCGGTGGGATTCTGGAGGGTGGGGATCGTGTAGACGTACTTCGCGGCGACTTCGCGCGCGCTCAGATCTTCCAGGATCGCCGCCAGCGCGTCGGTGCGCATACCCTCCCGGTCCATGGGCACCGCGACGACATGTGCCCCCCGTGCCCGCACCAGATCGATGTGATCCTGAAACGAGTGCTCCTCCACCAGGACGGTATCACCGGGTCCCACCAGGAGCTCGGCCAGGAGCTGGATCCCCTGCCACGAGCCGGCCGTGATCAGGATGTCATCTTGCGTGAAGGAGGTCCCGCTGTGCGATGCCAGGTGTCCGGCGATGAAGCGGCGCAGCGTAAGATCACCGAGGGGACCCGCGTCGGTGTTGTAGGTGGCCAATGCGTTCCCGCGGGCCATGATGGCCCGACCCGCAGCAGCCGCCAGCCCGTCGACGGGTATGCCACGCGGGTCGTTATGCCCGCCGACGAAGTTGTAGCGCGGGAACCCGGCCCAGGCCGGCGCCGGCGCCGGTACGGGCTCGGCGAACAGGGATTCGAAGTCGACGCAGTTCATGGCCGGGGCTAACCCTTGATAGGTTGGCCGCTGAGCCTGCGGACCTCGTCTTCCCGTCCGGGTCCGAAGCGGTCGAAGCGCGTCCAGTCATCGGCGATCTCGAACCACGGGATCCGTTCCTCGTGACAGACGTGGACGCACTTTTCGTGCTCGGCGACGACGTCCTGCGGCCGATCGAAGCTGCCGATGGCGAGGCTCGTCTCGTGCACGCGATGAAATCCCACGGTGCTGCCGCACCCGGCGCAGAAGCTCCGCTCGACGTCCTTCGACGATCGGTAGCGGGCGGGCTCGCGCCCCAGCCAGCGCACGCTCCCGGCAGGGAACAGGACGTAGGTGCCGAGGGGGGAGCCCGTGTGCTTTCGGCACATGCTGCAGTGGCAATGGCTGATCCACTTCGGCTCCGCGCCGACTTCGTAGCGAATCTCGCCGCACAGGCATCCTCCAGTCCACATCTTCGATACCTCCCGAAGGTCGGTGGGATTCGGGCCGCTTCCCTCACTCCTTCGATGCATGAATGTAAATTGCCTGCAGCGGCATCTCGCCGCCGAGTCGCCGCTCGATCGCCTCGGTCATTGCCGAAATAACTTCGTCGGTGTTTCCTCCGCGGGACAGGATCTCGTCATGCAACGGATTCCCGTGAACGAGCCCCCTGGCGAAGTTGCCCGCCGAAGGAATCTTCGATGTCAGGGGCACGTGCTCGATGGCTACCCGTGAGAATCCCGCACCGCGCACGGACGCCTCGATCTCCTCCGGGTCGTGGTAGCTGAACGGGACTTTGTAAAATCCCGGGGGATTGTCGGGGAAGAACTCCTCTCCCACCTCATAGGCGAGCTGCGCGTAGGGATTCGTGGCCCAGGAGTCCCAGACGTTGAACACGTAGGCGCCGCCGGGACGCAAAACCCGGTGGACTTCGGCGTAGGAGCGATCCTTGTCGGGAAAGAACATGATTCCGAACTGGCAGGTGATCACGTCGAAGCTCCGATCGTCGAACGCGAGATTCGTTGCGTCGATCGCCTCGAAGCGCACGGACTCGTCGGGCGCGAATTTCGCCTTCGCCACCTCCAACATCGGGGGATTCAGATCCGATGCGACCAGCTCGCACCCGGGCTCGAGGGCGTCACGCAGCCTGCGGGTGACGATCCCCGTGCCCGCCGCCAGCTCGAGGACCGAGCCGGGATTCAGATCAGCCACCCGCCGCGCAAGATCATCGGCGTAGTCGTGGAAGATGTGGGGCCCGAGGCCCTGGTCGTAGTTCTCGGGGATCGAACCGACGAATCGCGCGGACTGCTGTGTCATGGGAGCTCCTGTTACTGTTTCAGGCGCCCAGTCGGGCGCCGCTTTTCGTATCGAAGAGGTGCACGTGCGCGGGGTTCACCGAAAGGGGCAGGACCTCGCCCGCCTGGAGGTGGCGTACGCCGGGCAGGCGGACGGTGAGGTCCGTGCTGCTCGAGCCGAAGTGGCCGTGCACGATTGTGTCGGCGCCGAGCTGCTCGACCACTTCCACGCGCAGGTGCGCGACGCCGTCGCCTTCGCTTGTCTGCTCGAGGTGCTCGGGGTGCAGGCCGAGGGTCACGGGGTGTCCCGCTTCCAGTCCCCTCCCGTGACCATCGAGGGCGAGGCCCTCACCGCCGGGCAGCGCCACGCTTACTGCGTCGGCGCCGATGCGGGCGTCGAGGAAATTCATGGACGGCGAGCCGATGAAGCCGGCGACGAAGGTGCTGGCTGGCCGCTCGTAGAGTTCGATGGGCGTGCCGAGCTGCTCGACGTATCCGCCGTTCAGCACCATGAGGCGATGGCCGAGCGTCATGGCTTCCACCTGATCGTGGGTGACGTAGATGCTGGTGATGCCGAGCCGCTCCTGGAGCTTCTTGATCTCGAGGCGCATCTGCACCCGCAGCTTCGCGTCCAGGTTCGAGAGCGGCTCGTCGAATAGAAACACGCTGGGCTCGCGCACGATGGCGCGGCCCATGGCGACCCGCTGGCGCTGGCCGCCGCTCAGCTGGCGGGGCGAGCGCTTGAGGAACTCGCCGAGCTCGAGGATCTCGGCGGCCTTTCCGACCCGTTCGGCGATCTCGTCCTTCGCGAGACCCCGGATCTTCAGCCCGTAGGCCATGTTGTTGAACACGGACATATGCGGATAGAGCGCGTAGTTCTGGAAGACCATGGCGATGTCCCGCTCCGCGGGCTCGAGATCGTTGACCACGCGCTCGCCGATGGAGATGTCGCCCTCGCTGATGGTCTCCAGCCCCGCGACCATGCGCAGCAGCGTGGACTTGCCGCAGCCGCTGGGACCGACGATGACCAGGAACTCACCGTCGGCGATATGACAATCCACGCCGTGGATGACCTCCTCTTCGTGGTAGGTCTTGTGGACATTCGCGAGTCGTACGTCGGCCATTGAGGTCTTCCGTTGCAGGCTATTTTTCGGTTTCCACCAGGCCCTTCACGAACTGGCGTTGCAGCACCAGCACGACGATGACCGGGGGCAGCATGGCGAGGATGGCGGTTGTCATGGTGAGATTCCACTCGGGGATGGAGTCCGCCACGTTGAGCATGCGCTGGATGCCCATGACGATGGTCGTCATGTTGGTTTCCGTCGTGATCAACAGAGGCCACAAATACTGGTTCCAGCCGTAGATGAACAGGATCACCGCGAGCGCCGCGATGTTCGTGCGCGAGAGCGGCAGCAGAATCGTCAGGAAGAAGCGCATGGGGCCGGCTCCGTCCACCCGCGCGGCCTCCGCGAGCTCGTCGGGTACCGTGAGAAAGAACTGCCGGAACAGGAAAGTCGCGGTGGCCGAGGCGATGAGGGGCAGGATGAGGCCCGTGTAGGTGTTCAGGAGCCCCAGATCCACGACCACCTTGTAGGTGGGCAGGATGCGCACCTCGACCGGCAGCATCAGCGTGAGGAAGATGACCCAGAAGCAGGTCATCCGCAGGGGAAAGCGGAAGTACACGATAGCGAACGCCGACAGGAGCGAGATGGCGATCTTCCCGACGACGATCCCGACCGCCATGATGAGACTGTTCCACATCATCATGCCGACCGGCACGCCGCCGGCGGACACTTTGCCCGCCGCGAGGACGGTCCTGTAGTTCTCCACCAGCTGATTGCCGAACCATGGCTGCACCGTCGTGACGAGATCCTCCGTCGCGTGGGTGGACGCGACGAACGCGACGTAGATCGGAAACACGATTATCAACAACCCTGCGATGATGATCGCGTGGGACAGGAAGGTCAGGAATGGTCTGTTCTCGACCATCAGTACTGGACCCTGCGCTCGAGGTAACGGAACTGCACCACGGTCAGGCTGATGACGATGACCATCAGGACCACCGACTGGGCGGCGGAGCCGCCGAGATCCAGCCCGACGAAGCCGTCGCTGTAGACCTTGTACACCAGGATGTTGGTAGCGCCGGCCGGACCCCCGGAGGTGACGGCATGGATGATGCCGAACGTGTCGAAGAATGCGTACACGACGTTGACCACCAGCAGGAAAAACGTCGTCGGCGAGAGCAGCGGAAAGACGATCGTCCAGAACCGCTTCATGGGCCCGGCGCCGTCGATGGCGGCGGCCTCGATCAGTGACTTCGGAATCATCTGCAGCCCGGCGAGGAAGAAGAGGAAGTTGTAGGCGATCTGCTTCCAGGCCGCGGCGAGCACCACGAGCAACATGGCCTGATTGCCGTCGAGTACGTGGTTCCACTCGTAGCCCATGCCGTCGAGCGCCAGCGCGATGATGCCGTTGGCCGGACTGAACATGAACAGCCACAGCACGCCGGCGACCGCGGGCGCGACGGCGTAGGGCCAGAGCAGCGCACTCTTGTAGAAGGTGGCGCCCTTGATGACCCGGTCCGCCATGACGGCAAGCAACAGCCCCGACGACAGGGCGAGAAACGTCGTGGAGACGCTGAAGACCACGGTTGTCCAGACGGACTCCCCGTACAGGGGATCGGTGAACAGCTCTTTGAAGTTCTCGAACCAGACGAACTCCGTGCTGAGCCCGAAGGCGTCCTCGATGAGCATGGACTGGAACAGAGCCTGGCTCGCCGGCCAGATGAAGAAGACCAGCGTGATGATGATCTGGGGTGCCACCAGCACGTAGGGGAGCCACGGACTCCTGAACGTCACGCGCTTTTCCACGGGCTCAACTCACCGTTTGCAGACCGACCCGGATGAGCACGGGACCGCCGCCGTGACGGCAATCCCGTGCCCGATACGCGATCGCGGCTACTTGTTAGCCCTCTCGAACTTGCGCAGCAGCTTGTTGCCCCGGGCGACCGCGTCGTCGAGTCCCTGCTGGGCGGTCTTCTTGCCGGACCAGATGGCTTCCATCTCCTCGTTGATGACGTCGCGGGTCTGCACGAAGTTGCCGAGGCGCAGGCCCTTCGAGTTGCCCGTCGGCGCCTTCGCGCTCATCTGGATGATCGCGACGTCGCGCCCCTCGTTCTTCTTGTAGTAGCCGGAGCGTTCCGTCAGCTCGTAGGCCGCGTTGGTGATGGGCACGTAGCCCGTGTTCTGATGCCAGAACGTCTGCACGAACACGTCGGAAAGGTAGTTCATGAACTCCGCGACGCCCTTGTAGTCGCCGTCGGGATTGCCCTTCAGGATCCACAGCGTGGCGCCGCCGATGATGCTGTTCTGGGGCGCGCCCTTGACCGTCGACCAGTAGGGAAGCAACGCGGTGCCGAAGTCGAACTTGCTGCCTTTGCGAAGCCCGCCGTAGTAGGCAGACGAATTGATGAGCATGGCGCACTTGCCCTCGCCGAACAGTGGATTGCCGTCGCCGCGGCGCCCGCCGTAGGTGAAAATCTTGTCCTTCTGCCAATCGGCCAGTTGACCGATGTGCTTGACGTGGAGGGGGCTGTTGAACGCGAACTCCGTGTCGAGACCCGCGAAGCCGTTCTCCTTGGTGGCGAAGGGGACGTTGTGCCACGCGCTGAAGTTCTCGAGCATGCTCCAGGACTGCCAACCGATGGTGAACCCGCACTCGGCGCCGCCGGCCGCGATGATCTTCTTCGAGAACTCGCCCATCTCCTCCCACGTCTTCGGGGCCCGGTCCAGGCCCGCCTTGGCGAACGCTTCCTTGTTCCAGAAGATGACGGGGGTGGAGCTGTTGAATGGCATCGAGAGGAGCTTGCCGTCCGTGGTCGTGTAGTAGCCGATCACGGCGGAGACGTACTTGCTCTGGTCGAAGGGCATGCCCTGATCCGCCATCAGCTCATGGACGGGATAGATGGCGCCCTTGGCCGCCATCATCGTGGCGGTGCCGACCTCGAAGACCTGCATGATGTGGGGGGGCTTGCCGGAGCGGAAGGCTGCGATGCCCGCGGTCATGGTCTCGGTGTAGTTGCCCTTGTAGACGGCGTTGATCTTGTACTCGGACTGGCTGTTGTTGAAGCCGGCGGCGATGTCGTTTACGGTCTCGCCGAGGGCGCCGCTCATGGCGTGCCACCATTGGATCTCCGTGGCGGCATTCGCGCCGCCCGTGGCGACGGCGAAGACGATGCCCAGGCCGAGGGCGCGGATCTTTTGAAGTTTCATGCTGACCTCCTCTTGTTGCCGGCTGGCACGTGGGTACGGGGTGCCGCGGCGACTGGTTATTCTGGCAGCGAGCTGTTGCCAATTCTTCTGGCCAATTCTTCTGGCCAATTCTTCTGGCGATTATTGTTGTGGCGCCGCGCTGTCGAGCGCCTCGCCGCCATTCTAGCCTAGGCGGCCGTCCGCTCCTACCAGCGTTGGTCCAGGAAGCGCTCGAGCTCGCCGAGGTGCCGGATGATCGGAAAGACACAGTCGGGAATCTCTTCCGGGCGATTGAGATGTATCGACCGGAGACCCGCGGCGCCGGCCCCGTTGTAGTCGGCCTCGAGACTGTCGCCGACGTGCAGCGTGGACTCCGGCGACGTTCCAAGCTGTTCCAGGGCGTGACGGAAGATGAGTGGGGACGGCTTTGCGTCGCCGCAGCCGGTGGAGTAGATGATGTGATCCACCAGGGGCGCGAGCCCGAGCTCCCGGAGGATCGGCGGCAGGCGCGAGTCGAAGTTGGATACGACGGCGATCGCCAAGCCCCGGCGCCGGAGGAACTCCAGCACGCCATGAGATTCCGGGTACGCCCGCCAGGCGGCGCCGTCGGCGTAGTAGGCGAAAAGGGCCTCGAAGTAGTCGTCGAAGGCGTCGACGCCACCGGCGTGGGCTACGACCCGCGCCACCAGATCCCGCCACCAGTCCCGCTCGGCGTCCGGGAGATCCGCTGCGTTGACACCCGGGAAAGCCATGGGCGGCATGGCCGGGAAAACCTCCAGGAAGGCCGCGTCCAGGGCCGCCGGCGAGAGGGTCGCACCCACGTCCGCCGCGATGCGCGCGTAGGTCTCGCCCACGGGCTCGGCGACACGGATGAGGGTGCCGGCGGCGTCGAAGGTAATCCCCTGGTAGAGCGGCTTCGTCTCCATGGACGTGCAGGCTACCCCATCAGCGGCGGAGCTGCCGGGCGAGCAGGATCGCGGCCGCGAGACAGAGAGTGGTCACCGTGCCGAAGATGGGTGCCGCGAGATCCCAGGTGCCGGTCATCTTGAAGGCCTGGGCTACCAGCACCGGGCCGATGAGCACGCCCATGTTGCGCCCGGTCATGACGATGCCGAAGGCCCTCGCCGTGTCGTGGCCGCGGCCGAGGATGGTGCTGGGCAGGGCGAACAGGCAGGTGGGGACGACGCCGGAGGCGGCGCCGTACACGACGAGGGACGCGATGCCGTCCGCGCCGCCGCCGGTGAAGGGCAGCAACCACCAGACCGCGGCCTGGGTGACCAGCGCGGCGATGATCAGCGTGCCGAGCGCTACTCCGCGTTGCAGCAGCAGGCCCGTGACGACGCATATGACCACCACGAGCGTCACGGGGATCGCGTAGCCCCACTGGGCCTCGGTGATGGCGAGACCGTGCACCTCCACGAGGTACTGAGGGAGCCAGGTCATGTAGGCGAAGTACTGGCCCGACCAGAGCATGAATATGACCGCCGTGGTCATCAGTGCGCGCCGCTCCCGCGGCGTGATGTCGGTGCTCCCCGCGCGCCTGTCATCGCCCTGGATGCGCGGCGCCAACGCGATGCGACCCGAGGCGCGGTTGATGAGCGTCCAGACGAAGAACAGCGCCGTCGCGCCGATGCCCACGTACCAGAGCATGCGCCAGCTCGCCGTGGCGATGGCGACGGGGGCGAGGACTGTGGCGGTGAGCTGGCCCACGGGGATCCACGTCGCCATCAGACCGGCCACGAGCGGCAGGGAGCGTTCGCTCGCGTTGGCATTGGCGAGGGCAGGGCCGCCGATGGCGAGCACGGCGAAGGCGATGCCCTCGACGCCGCGGGAAGCGAGCATCAGCCAGCCGGACGCCGGCGCGAGCAACGCGACGACGTTGCCGACCACCATCAACGCCAGCCCCAGCAGGATCAGAAGCCCTGCGCCGTGGCGTTGGATGGCGCGCCCGAGCGGGATGGACAGCACCAGGCCGAAAAGCGCGTAGATGGACATGAAGCCACCGGCGAGGGCGCGATCGTAGTCGTAGTCGGCGAGCAGCACCG
>CBDTYP010000054.1:0-12675 GCA_965364645.1 uncultured Gammaproteobacteria bacterium
CGCGCGGCGCCGAGTGCGTGGGGCACGTCCGCCACCAGCGGCCGGATGCGCTCGGCGGACGCCAGAGCATCGTCGCGCACCCGGGCGAACTCCAGGGCTTCGGCCTTGTAGTAATGCTCGAGGGCGAAGTTGTGATAATCGAGCACCTCCCCGAGCTTGTCGGAGAAGCGTTCCTCGTCCAACAGATCGCAGAGCCGCAGTCCGCGGCGGGACACCTTGTCCTCGTATGCCGGTCCAATTCCGCGGCCGGTGGTACCGATGGGGGTATTGCCCCGGGCCCGCTCGCGGGCGGCATCGAGAGCCATATGGTAGGGCAGGATCAGCGGGCAGGCCTCGCTCACCCGCAGGCGATCCGCCACGGGTACGCCGCGCGCCACCAACATGTCCATCTCTTCGATGAGGGCCGCCGGCGACAGCACGACGCCGTGACCGATCACGCACAGGACGCTCTCGCGCAGGATGCCCGAGGGAATCAGATGCAACACCGTCTTCTCGCCGTCCACGACGAGGGTGTGACCCGCGTTATGCCCGCCCTGGAAGCGCCCGACCACGTGGGCTCGATCCGTGAGGAGATCGACGACCTTGCCCTTGCCTTCGTCTCCCCACTGCAGACCGATGATGACGACGCATCTGCTCATGGTGATGTCCTGGACCTCATTCATCCGTCTCCGTAATCTCCCATCGGCCATCGCGCTTGCGCAACGCTGGGCCCCCGGTCCGTGTGTCGCCAGGCGCCTCACCCGGCAACTCGTATACCACAGCCCGGCCCCCGCGGCGGAGTCCTTCGACCTTCTCGTTCAGATCCGCATCCGACGACCAGGGTGCGCGAATGGCGTCCGGCGCGTCCTCCGAGTCGCCTTTCGAATCCCGTGGCTGCGCCAACGCCAGCAGACTCTTCAGATCCGTGCTGAATCCGGTCGCCGGCCGCGCGTGGCCAAATGCGCTGCCGATCGCATCGTAGCGTCCGCCGCGGGCTACCTCCTGCCCGTGCCCGGGAACCAGCGCCGCGAATACGACCCCGGTGTGGTAGCGATAGCCGCGCAGCTCGGCGAGATCCACGTGCAGCGGCGTGCCCGGGTAGCGGGACTTGATCGCGGCCGCGATCCGATCCAATCGATCCACGGCAGCGAGCACGTCGCCGTTCGCGGCGGACAGCACGCGGCGCGCCTCGCCGAGAACCGACTCATCGCCGTTCAGCTCGGCCAGCGCGAGGATCATGGGCGCCACGGCCGGGTCCGCGCCGGAGCCCTCGAGAAGATCGTCGATATCTCCCCGCGCCTTTCGCTGCAGCGCGTCGTGCACGGCGGATTCGAGCTCGCCCTCGATGCCGGCCTGCCCCGCGAGCGCCCGAAATACGCCGACGTGTCCGAGGTCCACGTGCACTTCGTCGACGCGGGCCGCCGCGAGAGTCTCAAGCATAAGGCTCAGGATCTCGCAATCGCTCTCGAATCCGGCGTGACCATAGAGCTCCGCGCCCACCTGCACGGGCGAACGGGTGCGCGTGAATCCATCGGGGAGAGCATGCAGCACGGTGCCGAGATAACACAGCCGCGCACAGCCCTCGCCCCGCGGGTGGTGGGCGTCAATCCGCGCCACCTGGGGCGTCATGTCGGCGCGTATCCCCATGAGTCTGCCGGTGAGCTGATCCGTCAGTTTGAAGGTCTTCAGATCCAGGTCGCTGCCCGTGCCCACGAGAAGCGATTGCAGGTATTCGATGAACGGGGGAATAACCAGCTGATAGCCCCAGCTCCCGTACAGATCCAGTATCTCCCGGCGCAGCCGTTCGAGACGGCCTGCTTCGGGAGGCAGGACCTCGTCGAACCCTTCGGGAAGCAGCCAGCGATCGGAAATCATAGGTTGACGACGTAGAGCAGGAGGCAGCCGAGCACCATCGCGGACAAGCCGGCGAAGCGCAGCGTGCTGTCGCTCAGTTGAGAGATCATGGCGAGCGTCCTACGCAAGCCTTCGGGACTCAGAAAGGGCACGATCCCCTCGAGGACGAGGAGCAACGCGATGGCGACAAGAAGTTCGTGCCACATTTGACAGCCGATCCGGGCACTTCGGGCCGTGTATTGACGGACGAGGATTAATTACCGCCATCGGGAACCCGTGCACAATCCTCCCTCCCGAGGATGTGCGCCCCCGGCTACTCTGCCCCTTCGGCGCCCTTGAAGTATTTGAAGAACTGCGTGTTCGGTTCCACCAGCAACACGTCCGAAGGATCGTTGAAGGTGTTCCTATATGCCCCCAGGCTGCGATACAGCGCGTAGAACTCTTCGTCCTGGCTGAACGCGTTAGCGTAGATCTCCGTCGCGCGACCGTCGCCGTCACCCTTGAGTTTCTGGGAATCGCGCTCGGCTTCCGCGATGATGACGGCTTCCTCCCGGTCGGCCTCGGCGCGGATTCTCTTGCCCTGCTCTTCGCCCTCGGAACGGAACTTCTTGGCGACCTGTTCGCGTTCCGCGGCCATGCGGGCGTAAACCGATGCGCTCACTTCCTCGGGAAGGTCGATACGCTTTATCCGCACATCGATGATCTCGATTCCGAGCTCGTCCGCCTGTTGCTTGGCCGACAGCCGCAGCTTGTCCATGATCTCCGTGCGCTCGCCGGAGATCACCTGCTGGATGGTGCGCTTACCGAACTCGTCCTTGAGGCTCTTCTGAATGACGGCTGACAGACGGTTCGATGCCCTGCCGGGACTCCCGCCCGTGGATGTGTAGAACTGCACGACGTCGGTGATCCGCCACTTGACGAAAGAATCCACCTTCACGTTCTTTTTCTCGAGGGTCAGGTAGAGCTCTGGATCCGAATCGAGGTTCTGGATACGGCTGTCGAACTTGATGACGTCCTGAATCAGCGGCTTCTTGAAATGCAGGCCGGGCTCGTAGTCGGCCCGCACGACCTCGCCGAGCTGCAGATTGAGCGCCCGCTCGCGCTCGTCGACGGTGAATATCGACATGGACACGATTATCGCCGCGACTACGAGAAGAGCGAGAATGACTTTGCCCGACATTACCTGGTCCTCGAACGTAGTGAATCGCGCTCGCGGCGCGCCTCGTCCATGCCGATCGACGGCGAGGAGATGTCATTGCCGTCCATGGCGCCGGAGCGGATGACGCCGCCTCCGGCGGCACCCGAAATCAGCTTGTCGAGCGGCAGAACCATGATGTTGTTACCACTCTGCAGATCCACCAGTACCTTGCTGGAATTTGCCATCACCTGCTCGACGGTCTCGAGGTACAGGCGCTCACGAGTCACCGAGGGGGCCTTCTGGTACTCGTTCAAAACTTTCAGGAAGCGATCGGTCTCACCATCCGCCTTGGCTATCACCTGCTGACGATAAGCCTCGGCGCGCTCGAGCATGGCGTTCGCCTCACCACGGGCCTTCGGCACGATATCTGCTTTGTAGGCGTTCGCCTGGTTGATGATGCGCTCCTGGTCCTCGCGGGCCTTGACGGCATCGAAGAAGGCGTCCTGCACCTGGGCCGGCGGCTGGGCGTCCTGCATGTTCACGCTGGTGATCTTGAGCCCTGCGGCGTAGCGATCGAGGATCTCCTGGATGAGCGTGCTGGTCTCCGAGGCGACCACGTCACGACCGGCGGTGATGACGAAGTCCATGCCGCTGCGCCCGACCACTTCGCGCACGGCGCTCTCCGTCGCCTGGCGCAGGGTCAGGTCCGGGTCCAGTACATTGAACAGGTAGTCCCGCGCGTCACTGACGCGGTACTGAATGGAGAACTTGATGTCGATGATGTTCTCGTCTTCCGTGAGCATCAGCGACTCGTGGGCGACCGCGGTCTGGGAGCCGCCGGTGCTGCGGAAGCCGACCTCCTGGTTGCGCAGCTGTCTCACGTTGATCTTCTCGACCGTGTCGATGAAGTACGGCGCCCAGTGCAGCCCCTCGGCGGTGGTCGTCCGGTATTCGCCGAAGCGGAGCACGACCGCCTCTTCGGCGGGGTCGACGATGTAGGCCCCGGCCAGCGCCCAGGCGCCCACGAGAATCGCCAGGATGACGCCGATACCCAACAGGCTCCCGCCGGGCAGCTTGAAGCCGCCGCCTCCGCCGCCGCCCCCGGAGCGTCCGCCGAACACTCGGCCGAGCCGCGACTGCAGCTTCTTCAGTACCTCGTCGAGATCGGGAGGGCCCTGCTGACCGCCTCGGTTACCCCAGGGATCGCGGCCGCCGTTACCGCCGGGTTGGTTCCACGCCATCGATTGACTCCATGCAAGCCGGATCGCCGTGCCCACGAAGCGCCCATAATACGCTTGGGGCCCCGAGCACGGGCGAACTGCGAATATTAGGAGGCTTTCGGCGTGCCGGCAACCGGTAAGTCCGTTTGAATGTTACGATTTTCCGCCGCCGGCGCCGTGCTGATCAGGGTCGGCGCCAGGCCTTCGCGACGCCAGAGACGCTGGAGCGCGTCCGGTGCGATCGCCACATCCACCAGCCAGTCGCCGTTGTCTTCGACCTGCTCGCCGATGACGGCGCCGAGCTCGTAGAGCCTCGACCGCAGGCGCCCGGCGCTCGCTGGAAGCCGCAGACGCCTCTGCACCAGCCCGGCGCGAAAGTGTCCGACGATCAGGTCGGTCAGCGCCTCGACCCCCTTACCCTGCCTGGCCGACACCCGCACCCGGTTCGCGGACGCAGCGCCCGGATGCCCGCCGGAGGTTGAAGCGCCGGTTTCGACGTCATCCGGTGCTGCCGCGGAATCCAGGAGGTCGATCTTGTTGTAAACGCGGATCTGCGGAATGTCGCCCGCGCCGATTTCCCGTAAGACCTCGTTCACCTGATCGATCTTTTCGTCCCTGCGCGGATCGCCCGCATCGATGACGTGCAGCAGCAGCCCCGCCCGGCGGGTCTCTTCCAGGGTGGCGCGGAACGCGGCCACCAACTCGTGGGGCAGGGCGCTCACGAAGCCGACGGTGTCGACGAGGATCAGGGTATCGCCGCCGTCCCTCGTGAGGCGGCGCAGTGTCGGGTCCAGGGTCGCGAACAGCCGATCCGCCGTGCTTACCCGTGCGCCGGTCAAACGGTTGAACAACGTCGACTTGCCGGCGTTCGTGTAGCCAACCAGAGCGACCACCGGAATGCCCGCGCGGCTGCGTGAACGCCGGCTCAGCTCCCGGCGGGTGCTGACCCCGTCGAGGCGCCGCCGGATAACCCGAATGCGCTCGGCCACGAGACGCCGATCGGTCTCGAGCTGCTTCTCGCCGGGCCCCCGCAGGCCGATTCCGCCCTTCTGCCGCTCGAGATGGGTCCAGCCCCGCACGAGCCGCGTGGACAGATGCTGAAGCTGGGCCAGCTCCACCTGCAGCTTGCCTTCGAAGGTGCTGGCCCGTTGGGAGAAGATGTCCAGAATGAGCGTGATGCGATCGAGCACCCGGCATTTGAGCTCGGCCTCCAGGTTGCGCTCCTGGGCCGGTGTGAGGGAATGATCGAAAATGACCACCTCCGCGCCCGCTTCGACGACACGCTCGCGTATCTCTTCGAGCTTGCCGCGGCCGATGAAGAATCGCGCATCGGGCGCGCGCCGCCTGCCGGTGACCGTGGCCACGGGCACGGCGCCAGCCGAGATAGCGAGATCGGTGAACTCTTCGAGGTTGTCGCTGCCGCGGTCGTCCCGGAATGCGATATGAACCAGTACGGCGCGCTCGCCGCTATCCGGCCGTTCGAACAGATTCGCCGGCCCGGGATTGCGTCCTGGTGTCAGTGCTCGTCGCCCTCGGGTCCACCGTCGTCATCGGGCCTCGGCAACTTGACGTTGCGCGCCGGCACGACGGTGGAGATCGCGTGCTTGTACACCATCTGACTGACGGTATTGCGTAACAAGACGACGAACTGATCGAACGACTCGATCTGCCCCTGCAGTTTGATCCCGTTGACCAGAAAAATCGACACGGGCACGCGCTCCTTGCGCAGTGCGTTCAAAAAGGGATCTTGTAGTGACTGCCCCTTACTCATCGTTGTTCTCCTTATCTGATTGTTATCCTTTTCATGTCTTCTTATTGTTCCCGAACGCCCGCGGCCCGGCCGAAAGTCACAACGAATCCACGATCTCCCTGGTTCGCTCGCGTGCCTCACGTTACGGGGGCGCGAAGCCTCGATTATACCCCATATTGCCTGTCTTAAACTGTGTCCAAACCGTCTTTTTTCCTGTCCGAAATGGCGCGTTCCAGAGCCACACGGAGGCGCGTAGACAGGTCTTCTCCGTAACAGTCGAAGCGCGCCGCGCCGGTCTCGGCGCGCAGCCAGGTCAGCTGTCGGCGGGCCAGCTGGCGCGTCGCCGCGACGGCTTTCTCGACCATCTCCCCGTGGCTGCAGCAGCCCCCCAGGAATTCGTTCGCCTGCCGATAGCCCACCGCGCGCATGGAAGGCGGTGCTTCCCTCGGGGACCAGCGTTCCCGCAACCCGCGCACCTCCTCCACGAGGCCCGCATCCAACATGTCATGGAATCGCGCGGCGATGTCTGCGTGCAGCCGAGTCCGGTCGGCGGGCTCGAGGATGAATCCGTGCACGGGCTCCCCGAGGCCGACACGCTCGCCGCCGGCGAGCAACCGCGACATGGGCACTCCCGTGAGCTCGAACACCTCGAGTGCCCGTTGAATCCGTTGGGGGTCGTTGGCGTTGATGCGGGCAGCGGCCTCCGGGTCGAGCCCCTCGAGGCGCCGATGCAGATGCGTCCAACCCTGCTCCGCGGCCTCGGCCTCGAGGCGGGCACGGGTTTCCCTGTCCGCCGAAGGCAGCGCCGAGAGCCCCTCGCGCAGCGCGCGGAAGTAGAGCCCCGTGCCGCCGACCAGAAACGGGATCCTGCCCTCGTCACGGGACTGCGCAATCGCTTCGACGGCATCCCTGCGGAAGTCGGCGGCGGAGTACGTCTCGTCCGGGTCGCGAATGTCGATCAGGCGGTGAGGCACCCGACGCAGCGCATCGCGATCCGGCTTGCCGGTACCGATGTCCATGCCGCGATAGACCATGGCGGAGTCGACGCTGATGACGCGCAGGGGGAAACGCTCCGCGAGCTCCATGGCGAGCCGCGTCTTTCCCGACGCGGTGGGCCCCATGAGGAAGACGATGGGCCAGACGGGCCGATCGGGATTCACGCGAGGCCCGTCAACGGCTGCCACGGAAGAGCGCGGCCATGTCGTCGGCACCGAGCCGGCGCCAGACCTCGTCACGGGATGCGTCCGGCAGTCTCTCCAGCTGGCGCAGAAGATCGTTCATGGAATCGTGATCCCAGGCCCATGCCGCGGTGAGATCGCATCGCGCGAGCACGCTGTCGAACAACGCGGCGGGCTCCGCCGGGGACCCCTCGCCTTCGATCGGAGCGGCGACCAGAAAGGCGGCGATTGCGCGCACCAGGTCCGGGGGCGATGCCGCCGCCAGGGGCCCCGGTATACCGCGACAGGAAATCGACGCCGGGGCCACCCGACGCAGATCGAAGCCGGCTCTCTCGAGATTCGGCAGCCGGCTCTCGAGCAGGTCTGCCTGCCGCTCATCCACCGCCACCGGCGCCGGTACCAGTAACGGGCGGGCAGCCAACGCACCCGTGGCCAGTGCCTTGTCGAGAGCGGCGCGCGCCACGAGCCGAGCAGCCCGGCCCGCGTCCACGACGACGAGACCCTCGGCGTTGCGCGCCACCACGTAGCGGCGCTGGATGTGGTCCAACGCCGTGCCCAGGAAGCCGTCGCCGCTGCCGCGCGGGTCCCCGGACGATCCCCGCAAGCCCCCGTAGGCGGACCCATGCTCGCGCACCACGCGCGGGTTGACCGACCGCTCATCATAGCCATAGGCGAGTCCATGGGCGGGTGCGGCACGGGACGCGCCGGCGCCCTCCTCGAGTGCGAGCCCCGGGCCGGCGGCGTCACTCGCGAGCGTCTGTCGCACGCCGCGAACGATGAAATCGTGCACGCTGCGGGCATCCCGAAAGCGGACCTCGTGCTTGCTCGGATGCACGTTGACGTCCACCTGCGCCGGATCGATGTCCAGGAACAACACGTAGGCCGGATGGCGCCCACTCTCCACGAGTCCGTGATGGGCCTGGCGCACCGCATGGCGCAGGAGCTGATCGCGCACCATGCGCCCGTTGACGAAGAAGTACTGCAGATCGGCGACGCCGCGGCTGTAGCCGGGGGCGCCGATCCAGCCGTTCAGCCCCAAGTCCGATGCTTCGAAGGCCAGGGCCAGAGACTGCTCCATGAACGCGTTCCCGCACAGCCGCGCCACCCGGCGGCCGCGCTCTGCTTCGTTCACGGCGGCGGGCAGGGCGTAGGTCTCCCGCCCGTTGTGGCGAAGCGTGAAGGCGCACTCGAATCGACTCAACGCCGCGCGCTTGAGCACGTCCTCCAGGTGCCGGTACTCGGTCTTCTCCGTGCGCAGGAACTTGCGCCGGGCCGGGGTGTTGTAGAAAAGATCGCACACGCTGACCGTGGTGCCCGGGGGATGCGCCGCCGGGCGCGGTGCGGCCCGGTCCTCGCCCCGGCCCTCGCCGGCGAGCCGCCACCCCCCCTCCTCTCCCGTCGGGCAGGAACAGAGCTCCAGGCGCGAGACCGACGCGATGCTCGGCAGGGCCTCTCCTCGAAAGCCGAGACTCGCGACGCGCTCCAGGTCCTCCAGAGTCGTGATCTTACTGGTAGCGTGGCGACCCAGCGCGAGAGCCAGATCCTCGCGGTGGATACCGGCGCCGTCGTCGCGAACACGGATGAGACGCGCGCCACCCTGCTCCACATCCACCTCGACGCGTTCGGCGCCCGCGTCGAGGCTGTTCTCCAACAGCTCCTTCAGCACCGAGGCGGGTCTCTCCACCACCTCGCCGGCGGCGATCTGGTTGGCGAGTCGCTCCGGCAGCGCGTGGATGCGGGGGGCGTCCACCCTCGTCACCGTCCGGCGCCGCGGTCGAACACGGCCATGGCCTCGCAGTGACTCGTATGGGGAAACATGTCTATCACGCCGACGTGGCGCAGCCGGTAGCCCTGCCCGTGGACAAGGAGCCCCGCGTCCCGGGCCAGGGTCTGCGGGTTACAGGAAACGTAGACGATGCGCGCCGGCAGACGGCCGTCGAGCGCGTTCAGCAGCTGCGCCGCGCCGCTACGCGGCGGGTCCAGCAGCAACCTGTCCCAACCGATCCGCCACCAGGGCAACGACTCGTCCACGTCCAGGAGCTCGGCGGCGACGAAATCCGCGTTGCCGACATCGTTGCGGCGGGCATTCGCGCGCGCGCGGGAAACCAGGGCTGCGTCGCCCTCGACGCCGGTAGTCTCCGCGCAGTGTCTGGCGGCGGCGAGGGTGAAGTTGCCGATGCCGCAGAAGAGATCCAGGACCCGGGAGTCCGGGTGGAGATCCAGATGCCGGATCGCGGCCGACACGAGGACGCGATTCATCGCGCCGTTCACCTGCACGAAGTCCGACGGCAGGAATGCGAGCTCGAGATCGAACTCCGGCAACCGATAGGAGAGCGGCGGCGGATCCTCGGGCCACAACGGGTGGACGCTGTCGGGCCCGCCGGGCTGCAGGTAGAGCTGCCAACCCCGGGCGCGCACGAAGTCGACCAGTACCCGCGCATCGCTCTCGGCCAGAGGGTCCAGATGGCGCAGCACCAGGGCCAGGGCGTCATCCCCCACCGACACTTCGAGCTGCGGAATACGATTGCAGATCGTCAGCTCGTCGAGCAGGCGGCGCAGGCTCGCGATGCTCTCGCCGATCGCGGGCTCGAGTATCGCGCAAGCTTCGAGCTCCGCGAGCTTCGCGCCGTGCTTCTCGCGAAACCCCACCAGGGTTCCGCCCTTGCCGGGAACATACTTGACGCCGAGCCGGGCCCGCCGCCGGTAGCCGGTCCCGGGGCCGCGGAGCGGCGCGAGCACCGCGTCCGGCTCCACCCCGCCGTGCTCGCGCAGCGCGCCGAGGAGCGCCTGCTCCTTGAGGACCAGCTGTGCGTCTCCGGGCATGTGCTGCAGGCGGCAGCCCCCGCACAGGCCAAAATGGGGGCACGGAGGCGCGACACGGGTCGGAGCCGCCTCCAGCACCTCCACCAGATCCGCGCGATGTCCCTGACGGCGGCCCCTGCGGGGCCGGCAGACGACGCTCTCGCCCGGGAGCGTACCGTCCACCGTCACCGGCCTGCCATCGATACGCACCACGCCGCTGCCGGCTGCGTCGACGGATTCCACGGTCGCCACGACCGTCGGCGCCGGTGGGCGCCGTCGCGGGGCGGACTCTCGAGCGGTATCCATCGGCGGCGGGGGACGAATCGTCTTCAGCCCGCCCCGTCCGCGGACCAGGCGTTCAGGAACTCGGTGACGTGGGGCCGGCCATCTTCCGCCAGCGCAGCGCGGACGCGTTCGCACTCCCCCGCGTAGGCATCCCTCGAGAGGCGGCCGCGCACGAGCTCGAAACGCAGATACACGAGGAACGTGTTCAACACGTCAGTCTCGCAGTAGTCGCGGATCGCAGCCACGTCACCGCCGAGGAACGTTTCCCAGACCAGGGAGCCGTGCATTCCGAGCTTACCCGGCAAACCGAGCAACAGGGCCATGTCCTGCAGCGAGACATTCGCGCGCGGTTGATGGCCGGAGAGCACGTCCATGAGATCCGTATGTCGATCGTGAAAGCGATTGAGATAGTTGTTCCAACGGAAGCTCGAATCGTCGCCGCCGGTCTCCCAGTATCGGTTGGCGACGATGCCGTGCAGCAGGGATCGGTAGTGAAGCACCGGCAGATCGAAACCGGATCCGTTCCAGGACACCAACGTGGGGGAGTATCGTTCGAGACCGCCGAAGAATCGCTCGATCAGTTCCTCCTCGGGCGACTCCGGATCGCCGAGCGACCACAGCTTGAAGCGGTCGGCGCTGCGCAACACGACGGAGATCGCCACGACGCGATGCAGATGGTGGCGCAGAAAGTCGCTGCCCGATACCTCCCGCTGCTTGTGAAACATGATCTCCGCGACTTCGCGGTCCTCGAGGCCGTCGAGGTCGTAGAGCCGCCGCCCGGCGTCCACATCCGGAACGGTCTCGATGTCGAATACGAACAAATTCATGAATGGGATTCATGCACGGCGCAGCGGCGCGGGACGTCTACTTCGCTTTCCAGGCCCCGCCCGACTGGTAGTACCACCCGCTCTGCGCGCGGTCGATCCAGCGCCTCGCGAAGGTCTCCTGGATCTGCGCCTCCCACTCCGGATGCCCGTTGGCGGCGGCGATCTCCCGGTACAGTGCCGTGCGATCACGGTTGT
Source organism: uncultured Gammaproteobacteria bacterium (assembly GCA_965364645.1). Taxonomy (GTDB): domain Bacteria; phylum Pseudomonadota; class Gammaproteobacteria; order HK1; family HK1; genus JAABYT01. The sequence continues at coordinate 11,229 of CBDTYP010000054.1, forward strand.
CGTCCGCCACCAGCTGATTGACGGTCTTGCGGGCGCTCAAGGGGATTGCCTTGGCATCGCGCACGGCGATCAGCCCGTTGCCGGTGAGCCCGACGGCGCCGGAATTGTAGTAGGGGAGGAGTTGTGGGTGTCGCGCCTTCATGGAAGCCTCGATCTTGCCGATGGCGGGACTCGAGATGTCCAGGTTCGCCTGCTGCGCCCGGGCCGCGGGCACCACCCAGTCGAGAATCATGCGCGCTAACCGTGCTCCGGGCCCAATCGAGCCGCCGGCGTCCGAGGACTGCTCTCCGGTGGTCTTCCCGGCGTCGTCACCCCACACTTCCTCGATGATCTTGTCCGCGGCTTCCTCCGCGGCGGCGGCGGGGAAGTATACGTTGATGGTGACGCACCCGCCGGCGGCGATGAGTGCGGCGCCGGCGGCGGCACCGATGATGTGCTTCGTGAATGTCATGGGACTCCCATCCTATCAGCTGCTTCCTGAACGTCCGCTTAACGTCTTCTCAGCGGACCACCGGCCCATCCGAGGTGGCGATCTGCCGGGCCCTGCCGAGCAGCACGTCCCAGTCCACGCGCCGGTTGAAGCCGAGCACGTCGATGCGCGGCGGCAGACCACCGCCTTCGACGATGTAGTAGCCGCGCGTGGCCGGTGCCACCCCGTCCATGTCGCAGACGCGATTGTGGAGGCGGCAGCTGATCCCGAGCCGGCGATAGGAGAACTCCTCGAACAGTCGCAGGAACGTCGAGGAAAGAACCGCGCCAGCTCCACCTAGACTCGCCAGATTCTCCACGGCCCGCTGAGAGATTCGATGGCGGGAATCATCGTCTTCAGGCGTGGCGAAACGCGCGTCGAAGGCGGTCGGTTTCCAGTCCTTGAGAATCAGCCCGTGCACACGACCCTGTAGCTTGCCCTGGATGTTACCAAAGGAGAACGTGCTGGTCAGGGCGTCGAGGGAGAGGTCCCGAAAGTCCACATCGGCGCGCAACACGGGGACGACGCCGAAGGGGTCCGCCACGCTCAGCCGACGGACCCGCACCGAGCCGTCGAACACCGCCATGTCCAGGCTGCCGTCGATGGTGACCACGCCGCCAGCGTAGCTGACTTCGGGAATGTCTCCGCCCAGCGTACCGCCGAAGCTCGGCCAGCCGAGGGCATCGGTGAGCGCCGCCAGCGACATTGGCTCCACCGTGCCACGGAACTTCCACTGCACAGCCGGCGTGCCGATGGCCGCCACCTCGAGGGCGTCCACCGTGACGGCACCCTCCAGGATGGGCACCCGCAGCGGCGCGCCGATGTCGAAACGGCGGCCGCCGAAGCGGCCATCGAGCGCGCCGGCGCCGAAATCGATGCGGTACACCCGCCCCCCGGCCCAGTCGAGTCTGGTGGCGTCGCCGGCGCCGGTCTCGCGCCAGTCCACGCTGCCGTCGAGTCCGAGCAGATGGAAGCGGC
>CBDTYP010000055.1:0-12478 GCA_965364645.1 uncultured Gammaproteobacteria bacterium
GTCAGGGGATCTTTCCCTACCGCCACGGCACCAATGCCGCGTTCGCGGGCTTCCAGAAGACCTGTCTCGTCGGCTGTCGCCGGGTCCACTGAGTCGAGCGGCGACCCGGGATCGGCACCATGAAGGCACTGGTCAAACGCGCCGCGGAGCCCGGCATCTGGATGGAAGATGTCCCCGTGCCGACCATCTCCACCAACGAAGTGCTGGTGAAGGTCGAGAAGACGGCCATCTGCGGGACCGACCTGCACATCTTCAACTGGGACGACTGGTCCCAGCGCACCATCGAGCCGCCGCTGGTCATCGGTCACGAGTTCGTCGGAGAGATCGTCGAGCTAGGGCCCGGCGTGCACAACTACTCCGTCGGCGACCGCGTCTCCGCCGAGGGCCACATCACCTGCGGCATGTGTCGTAACTGCCGGGCCGGGCGCCGTCATCTTTGCACCCACACGAAAGGCATCGGCGTGAATCGAGACGGCGCCTTCGCCGAGTACATCAGCGTTCCCGCGTCGAACCTGTGGCTGATCCCCGACGAGATCCCCTCCGAGATAGCGGCCTGCTTCGATCCCCTCGGCAACGCGACCCACTGCGCGCTCTCCTTCGCCGTCGTCGGCGAGGATGTGCTGATCACGGGCGCGGGGCCGATCGGCATCATGGCGGCAGGCATCTGCCGGTTCATCGGCGCGCGTCACGTCGTGGTGACAGACGTGAACGACTACAGACTGGATCTCGCGGGAAAGATGGGCGCCACGCATCTGGTGAACGTCGCGCGGGAGACCCTCGACGAGGCCATGCGCGCCCAGAACATCCACGAGGGGTTCGACATCGGGCTGGAGATGTCGGGCAACCCGGATGCATTCAACGACATGCTGCACCACATGTATCACGGCGGACGGATCGCGTTGCTTGGGATCCTGCCGTCGAAGACCCTCATCGATTGGGATCAGGTGATCTTCAAGGGACTGCACATCAAGGGCATCTATGGGCGCGAGATGTTCGAGACCTGGTACAAGATGACCCAGATGATCGTCGGCGGTCTCGATCTGGGCCCGATCCTCACGCACCGCCTCGCCATCGACGACTATCTGGTCGGCTTCGAGGCCATGAAGAGCGGTGAGTCCGGCAAGGTCGTGTGCACTTGGAACTGAGCGCGGCGCAGAGGAACACGCGATGAGCCTGGAACAATTGCTGATCGATGAGCTCGAGACCATCTCTCGCGACGGTCTCTACAAGGACGAGCGCGTCATCACGACGCCCCAGGGGCCCGGCATCCGCGTCATGGGCGGCGACGAGGTCCTCAACTTCTGCGCCAACAACTATCTCGGGCTCGCAAACCATCCGGAGGTCATCGCCGCCGCCAAGCAGGCATTGGACGATCACGGCTTCGGGATGGCGTCGGTGCGCTTCATCTGCGGGACCCAGGATCTGCACAAGTCCCTGGAGCGCGGGATCTCCGAGTTCTTCGGGACCGAGGACACGATCCTGTATTCCTCCTGCTTCGATGCGAACGGGGGCTTGTTCGAGACCCTGCTCGGCCCCGAGGACGCCGTGATCAGCGACGCGCTGAATCACGCCTCGATCATCGACGGCGTGCGCCTGTGCAAGGCCCGGCGATTCCGTTACGCCCACGCCGACATGGGCGAGCTGGCGCAAAAGCTCGAGGAGGCCGCGGATGCCCGGGTCCGGCTCATCGCCACGGACGGCGTCTTCAGCATGGACGGCGACATCGCTCCGCTCGACGACATCGTCGAGCTCGCGCAACGCCACGACGCCCTGGTCATGGTGGACGATTCCCACGCGACGGGGTTCGTCGGGCCCACCGGGCGGGGCTCGGCGGAGCATCACGGGGTCCAGGACGATATCGACATCTTCACGTCGACGCTGGGCAAAGCCCTCGGCGGCGGGTCCGGCGGCTTCACCACCGCAACCCGCGAGGTCGTCGACATGCTCCGGCAGCGCTCGCGGCCATACCTGTTCTCCAACAGCCTGCCACCGCCGCTGGTGGCCGCCGGCGTCACCGTGCTCGGCATGCTCTCCGGATCGAGCGCGCTGCGTGACGCCCTCGCGGAAAATACGCGCTACTTCCGCGCGCAGATGAGCGCGGCAGGTTTCGACATCAGGCCCGGCGAGCACCCCATCGTACCCATCATGCTCTACGAGGCGGGCCTCGCCCAGGAGATGGCGGCGCGGCTGCTGGGCGATGGGATCTACGTCATCGGATTCTCCTTTCCGGTGGTGCCGAAGGGCGAGGCGCGCATCCGCGTGCAGCTCTCCGCGGTCCACGAACGCGCGCACCTCGACCGGGCTATCGAAGCCTTCGTCCGCGTGGGCGGGGAGCTCGGGGTCATCTGAACCCTTGCGAAGAGCGCCGCTTTGAAGATCCTCATGGTCTCCCTCGACTTTCCGCCCACCGTCGGCGGAATCTCGGCCCACGTCTACGAGCTCTCCCGGGCGCTCTGCGAGCTGGGGCATCGGGTCTGCGTGATCACCCGTCAGCTGCCCTCCCAGGACGATGCCTTCGTCAAGCGGGAATCCATGGACATCTACCGCCTGCGGCTTCGTTGGGCCGCGCCTCTCTACGGCGGTCAGATCAATCGCTTCATCCAGGCGAAGCTTCCCGAGATCCAGCCGGACCTCATCCACGTTCACGGCATGGCCCCGCTGGAGGGGTACAAGATAAAGGGCGTGCCGCTGGCGTACACGAACCATACGTCCGGCTATCTGCAACGCATTCAGAAGGGCGGCTTCCGGCGCATGGCGTTGCTGCGGAGACTCTTCGCGAAGCCCCAGCTCTTCCTCGCCCCGAGCCGCGAGTTGCTGGAAGCCCCGTTTCCCGTGGATGCCGTCAAGGTGTTTATTCCAAACGGCGTGGACGCGGACAAGTACCGCTTCGATGCGCGGGTGCGACGCGAAATGCGATCCTCGTTGGGGGTGAGCGACGATCAAGTGCTGGGCATCCTCACCAGGCGACTCGTGCCGAAGAACGGAGTGAAGTACCTCGCCCGGGCTACGCGCTTCCTGAAAGATGATCGCCTGCGCCTTCTCCTGATCGGCGACGGTCCCGAGCACGGAGAAGTCTCCACCACTCTCGAGCAGAACTTCGCGAATCGATTTACGATGCTCGGCGCGAAGAGTCACGACGAGATCATCCCGTACTACAGCGCGGCGGACTTCTCCATACTGCCTTCTCTCATGGAGGCGACGAGCATCAGCGGGCTGGAAGCCATGGCGACGTCGCTGCCCCTGGTGGGCACCCGGGTCGGAGGCATTCCCGATCTGATAGACGAAGGCAGGAACGGGTTTCTCTGCGATCCGGAGAACGACGAAGACCTGGCGGCGAAGATAAGCGCGCTCCTCGATGTCGACCTCGAGGCATTCGGGGCGCACTCCCGGGAGATGGTCGAGCAACGGTTCGCGTGGCCGCAGATCGCCCGTGAGACCGTGAAGGCATACGAGGAGATGCTATGAAGAAGGTCCTGGTGGTTTTCGGGACGCGGCCGGAGGCGGTGAAGATGGCGCCGCTCGTCAGGCGCCTTGGCGTCGGAGGGGACGAATTCGAGACCCGCGTGTGCGTCACCGCCCAACACCGGACGATGCTCGATCAAATTCTCGACGCCTTCGAGATCCGACCCCACTACGATCTCGACATCATGACCGCCGGCCAGAGCCTCTATGACATCACGTCAAACGTGCTTGCCGGAATGGCGCCGGTGCTGGCGGAGTTCCAGCCCGACGTGGTGCTCATCCAGGGGGACACGACGACGACCTTCGTCACCGCCCTCGCCGCCTACTACGAACAAATCGACGTCGGGCACGTGGAAGCCGGGCTTCGTACCAACGATATCTATTCTCCCTTCCCCGAGGAAATGAACCGGCAGCTGACGACCAGGCTCGCGAAGTATCACTTTGCGCCCACCACGCTCAACCGGGACAACCTGCTCGCGGAGAACATCGATGCCGAGCGCATCGCCATCACCGGCAATACCGTCATCGACGCGCTCTTGATGGTCGTGGAGCGCCTGGAGAGGGATAGCGCGCGACGCGAGATCGTCACCGGACACATCCTGGAGGCCGGTCTCCCGGCGCGGATCCTCGAATCGGAGAATCCGATGGTGCTGGTCACCGGCCATCGCAGGGAGAGCTTCGGCGCCGGCTTCGTCAACATCTGCGAGGCCATCCGGGACGTGGCGACCCGGCACGGCGACGTGAACATCGTGTACCCCGTGCACCTCAATCCCAACGTGCGCGAGCCGGTGGGCGCCATTCTCGCCGGGATCCCCAACGTGCACCTGATGGAGCCGGTGTCCTACGAGGAATTCGTCCACCTGATGAACGCTGCCACCCTGCTCCTGACCGACAGCGGGGGCGTGCAGGAGGAGGCGCCGGCGCTCGGCAAGCCGGTGCTCGTGATGAGGGAGAACACGGAGCGGCCCGAGGCGGTGGAGGCCGGCACCGCCCGGCTCGTTGGCACAGACCGCGCCAGGATCGTCACGGGGGTCGAGGAGCTCCTGGGCGACGGCAATGCCTACCGGCGCATGGCGACGGCCACCAATCCCTACGGGGACGGCACCGCGGCCGAGCAGATCGTCACCTTCCTTTCGGGCCGCCTGCCGAGCACCTGACACGCCCGGCCCGCTGTGGTTAACTACGCCGTTTCCGCCGGCCCGAGGCGACGATGGCCGGCAGTACTTGGACTCCTACAGATCGAGCGGGCACGAATAAGATGAGTGGATATGTCGAGGTTGGGCGCCTCAGGGTAGACGAGGCGCTGCACGCGCTGGTACGCGACGAGGTGACGCCGGGCACCGGCGTAGACGCGGCGGGATTCTGGCAATCGTTGCAGGAGATCGTGGAAGAGCTGGGCCCGGAGAACGCGGCGCTGCTCGAGAAGCGTGACAGCCTCCAGAACCAGCTGGACGCGTGGCACCGAGAGCGGAAGGGCAAAGACATCGACGCGGCCGAGTACCGGCAGTTTCTGCTGGACATCGGCTACATGATCCCGGAAGGCGACGCGTTCGAGGCGAGCACTTCCAACGTGGATCCGTAGGTTGCGACCGTCGCCGGCCCGCAGCTCGTGGTTCCAGTCGACAACGCGCGCTACGCGCTGAACGCCGCCAACGCCCGTTGGGGCAGCCTCTACGACGCGCTCTACGGCACCGACGTCATCGCCGACGCGGACGGCGCGGAGCGGGGCGCGGCGTTCAATCCGGTGCGGGGCGCGAAGGTGGTGGAAGCCGCGGCGGCTTTCCTCGACTCCGTGGCCGGTCTCGCCGAGGGCAGCTATCGGGACATCACCGATCTGTCGGTCATGGAAAGCGGCGGCGTGCACGCGCTCCACGTCACCCTGAGCGACGGCCGCCAGACGGGGCTCGCTGATCCATCAAAGTTCGCGGGCTCCAACGGATCCGACGACGGTCTGGAGAACGTCCTGCTCCGCAACAACGGCCTGCACATCGAGATCCAGATCGATCGCGACAAGCCCATCGGCAGCACCCACCCTGCGGGTATCAACGACGTGCTGATGGAATCCGCAATCACGACCATCCAGGACTGCGAGGACTCGGTCTCCGCCGTGGACGCGGAGGACAAGGTGCGGGTGTACCGCAACTGGCTCGGGATCATGAAGGGCACCCTGGAGGCCACGCTCGCGAAGAACGGCAGGCAGATCGTCCGCAAGCTCAACGGGGATCGCACTTACACGGACCCGCGGGGCGAACGGCTCACGCTTCCCGGTCGCAGCCTGCTGCTGGTGCGCAACGTCGGCCTGCACATGTACACCGACGCGGTCACGACCGCGGATGGCGCGGACATCCCCGAAGGCTTTCTCGACGCGATGGTGACCTGCCTCGCGGCAAAACACGATCTCGACGGTGAGAACGCGCGCGCCAACAGCAGGAGCGGCAGCGTGTACATCGTCAAGCCGAAGCTCCACGGGCCCGAGGAAGTCGCCGCCACGGTGAAGCTGTTCGGCCGTGTCGAAGACGCCCTCGGACTCGCGAGGAACACGCTCAAGATCGGCATCATGGACGAGGAACGGCGCCTGACCGTCAACCTCAAGGAGTCGATCCGGATCGCGAGCGACCGGGTCATCTTCATCAACACGGGTTTCCTCGACCGTACCGGCGACGAGATTCATACGATCATGGAAGCGGGGCCCGTCATCCGGAAGCCGGACATGAAATCCTCCGCGTGGATCCTCGCCTACGAAGATCACAACGTGGACGTCGGCATCGAGACGGGACTGCCGGGCAAGGCGCAGATCGGCAAGGGGATGTGGGCCATGCCCGACGAGATGCGGGCGATGCTGGACACCAAGGCGGTGCACCCGAAGGCGGGCGCGAACACGGCCTGGGTGCCGTCGCCCACGGCCGCGACCCTGCACGCCATGCACTACCACGAGATCAATGTCGCAGAGCGCCAGAAGGAGCTCGCGAGCCGGGGGCGTGCGAGCATCGATCAGATCCTCACCCTGCCCATGCTCGGCGGACAGAACCTCAGCGAGGAAGACGTGCAGAACGAGCTCGACAACAACGCCCAGAGCATCCTCGGCTACGTAGTGCGTTGGGTCGATCAGGGCGTGGGCTGCTCGAAGGTGCCGGACATCAACGACGTCGGGCTGATGGAGGATCGCGCGACGCTACGCATCTCCAGCCAGCACATCGCCAACTGGCTGCGCCACGGCGTGGCCGGCAAGGAACAGGTGGTGGACACCATGCAGAGGATGGCCGCTATCGTCGACCGGCAGAATGCGGGGGATGCGGACTACCGCAACATGGCGCCCGACTTCGACGACAGCATCGCGTTCCAGGCGGCCATGGATCTGGTTTTCGAGGGCTGCGCCCAACCGAACGGATACACGGAGCCGGTGCTCCACGCAAGACGGCGGCAGGTGAAGGCGAGCTCCGCATAGAACGGAGTCGTTTCCCTGTAGGAGCGAGCTTGCTCGCGAATGAGGCCTCATTCGCGAGCAAGCTCGCTCCTACAGACATCTCATTCAGACTTGTCGCCGTTCCCGAATAGCTCGTCGAGCTTCCTGCGCGCGTCCTCGGCCTCGCGCTCTTTTTTATCCATCGGAGACTCCCCGTCCCCGGGAGCGCCCTCGATGCCGAACATCGCCTCCAGCTGCGCCTTCGCCGCATCCGCCTCGCTGACACCGCCCGCGGCCCGCACACCAGGCTGGCCGCGAAAATAGTCACAGAAGTTGGCGCGCTCCTTGTCCGTGACTTCCTCCGCTACCGGTTCGCGACAGCTCTTGGCCACCGACGTATCATAGAACTCGCACATCCGGCAGACATGGAGATCGGCAGCGCAGGCAGGGCATTCATCCCGGCGACGTAGAGGCATAGGCATATCGTCGAGGGCGTGTCCACATTTCCAGCAATTCAGTGAGACGCTCATCGCACACCTCCCGGCCGTGTCCGCAACAGGCAGCATACAACATCCATGAAGACGCGCATCGCCCTCATACATGCACTCACCATGTCCATGGACCCGGTGACCGAGGCATTCGCCCGCGCCTGGCCGGAGGCGGAAACCCTCAACATCCTGGACGATTCCCTCAGCCGGGATCGCGCAACCATGGACGAGCTGACCCCGGCCATGATGAAGCGCTTCGACTCGCTCCTGACCTACGCGCTGGAAGTTGGCGCCGAAGGCATCGTGTTCGCCTGCTCCGCGTTCGGACCCGCCATAGAGGCGGCGCGCGAGGCGACGACCGTTCCCGTTCTGAAGCCCAACGAGGCGATGTTCGAGGCAGCACTGGAAACAGGGCCGCTGGTGGGTCTGCTGGCGACCTTCGAGCCGAGCCTCCCGCCCATGCGGGAAGAGTTCGAGACCCTGGCCGCGGCGCGGGGCGTGGAGATCGGGCTGCGCACCCATTGCGCGCCGGAGGCCATGCAGGCGTTGCGCGACGGGGACAAGGCTACCCACGATCGGATCGTCGCCGAGGCCGCCACCGCCCTGGCCGACTGTCAGGCGATCATGCTCGCGCAGTTTTCGATGGCGCCCGCCGCGAAAGCCGTGCGCGATGCGGTGCATTGCCCGGTGCTCACGAGTCCCGATGCGGCCGTCGCGAAGCTCAGGAAGATGCTGGGCTGAACAATGGTTGGGGCGCGGCGCTCACGGGCGTCCGAGCTGCTCGATGCGGGCGTTGGTCAAGGTGACGCGGCAGGCGAGGAGCACGTCGCCGCTGCCCGTTCCGGAAGACATGGCCGCCGACTGCCTGACGCACTCGGCATCCCGGTAGTCGCGCCATCGGGCATCGCTCGTGCGCGCACGACCGACATTGTCGTAGCGGCTCTCCGTCACCCGATCGAGCTCCGCCGCCTCGCGTTCGACCGCGCCACGCCTCGCCGCGAGCCGGCTTTCCGCTTCCCGCAACAAGTCCTCGAGGCATGGCGCGAGCTCAGTGCGGGCACTCACCCGATCCCAGCACCACGCCAGCGGATCGTCCGTGTCGGCGATGGACGGGGGCGTCGTAACCCAGAGCAGCACGCAGGCGGCTGCGCGAAGGTGTCCCGGGACTCCGGCTTTGCGACCCAACACGTTGATTTTTCCGCCTTCCGCTCCTAGCCTCAGATGATGCACCAGCCTCTCCGACACACTTTCGAGAGCCGGCGTTGATCGTTCACAGCTTAACCTGGCCGACGCTGCTGTGCGCCTGCGTGTTCGCCACCGCCAGCCAGGCGTTCTTCCCCGTCGAGGTCCGGTCGACCTCCCTGCACCGGGCCGCAGCCCCCGCTCCCGGGGAGTGGCTGCGCCAGATCCCCGAGGATGCGAAGAAGGGTGCCATGTGGCCGCCCAACGGCCGCCGGGTGCGAATCAACGACAAGATTATGGTGCTCGCGCCGGGCGCGACTATCCGCGACATCAACAATCGACTGGTGCTGCCCAACACGATTCGCAACCCGAAGAAGATCCGCTACACCTTGGATCAGTACGGACAGGTCAAGCGTATCTGGATATCGACAACCGGGGAGTACCAGGGACGCCACCAGCCGGTCAAGCCTCCCGAGCCCCGGGAGGACTGATTCACGCCAAGGCGGGCGCGAAGCGGCCCAGCGGCGCACCAACTCCGTCGTCGAGTCCTTCCTGCACCTTCCTCCAGTAGCCGGCGCACAGAAGATCGCCGTGGTGCTCCAAGAACAGCGCCTTCAACTCGGCGCTCATGCCGAGAAAGTTCTCGAACTGCTCTGGGAAAACGTCGTTTCCGGCGACGTAGAACCAGGTCTCCGACGCAAGCTCGTGCTCGTCGCCGCGGGCCACGGGAATCTCCCGAAAGCGGCACTCCTCCATCAGGCAAATCTCGTCGAAGTCGTAGAAGATCACCCGGCCGTGCCGGGTCACGCCGAAGTTCTTGAGCAGCATATCGCCCGGAAAGATGTTGGACATCGCGAGCTCTTTGATGGCCCTGCCATAGTCTCTGACGGCTGCCTCGGCGCGCACGCGGCTCGCCTCGGAAAGATAGAGGTTGAGCGGCCGCAGCTTCCTCTCCATGTAGACGAGGTCGATGACCAGCCGATCGCCGACAATGCGCGTCGTCCTCGATGCGCCCTCGACCAGCTCGTCCAACAGCTCGGGAGTGAAACGATCCACGGGCAGCTCGATGTTGCGGTAGGCCTGAGTGTCGATGAGCCGGCCGACGCGATCGTGGCGCGAGACCAGGCGATAGCTGTCGAGCACCTGCTGGCGTGTCACGGTTTTCGAATGCCCGAATCGGTCCCGGATGACCTTGAACACGAGATGGTGTGACGGCAACGTGAAAACCACCATCACCATGCCCTTGTCGCCGGGCGCATGGGTGAAGACGTCCCGGGATTGCTTGAGGCGGCGGGCGAGATCCCGATAGCGCTCGGTCTTCCCCTGGCGGACGCGCCCGAGCACGGTGTACAGCTCGTCGATGGGTTTGCCGGGCATGAGCTCGCGCAGGAAGTGCACGGCGCCACCGACGTTGACGAGGTCCACGAAGAAGTACGAACGCGTGAAACCGAAGAGGATGCTCACGTCATCCTCGGACATCAGAAGGGCCTCTACATTCACCCGGCCGTCGGTATTCTCGATGGCAATGGCGAGCGGGGCCGTCCAGCCTTCTCCTTCCACCTTCCCCACCAGGAAGGCGTGGGTGGATTGGTAGAATACGGGCACGAGGAGCTCGATGCGCAGAATGGTGTCGGGGCCGCGGTAGTGCTGGCGGGACAACCGCATGGTCTGCTCACACATGTACTCCACCGAGCGGCCGCGATCCCGGTAGGGGATGTCGAAGGCGAAGTCCTCGAGGACGTCTTCGAACATGCGCGTGAGTGATCCCCAGTTCACGTAGATACGTCGATCGAGCTCCGAGTCGACGGCCCGGCCGGGCTCGAGCTCGAGGACGAACTCGATCAACGGGTCGACGCCTACGGTGGCGAAGATGCGGCGAGTGATGGACGTGAAGTAGGTACGCGCGAATTCCGCGTCGGCGAATGCCTCGATCCTGGTTCCGTAGTACTCCTTTATACGGTGCCAGAGCTGGCGGTGCGTCACCCGGGATCCGAGCCGCTCCCGTAACGACTCGGTCGCGTCCGCGAGGGAGCGCTCCCACAAGCCCATGCGCTCCACCAGATCCGACTGAGCCCGAGTCCAGGCGCCCGCGACGAAGTTACCCGGCGCCTGCCGGGTGATGCGCCGGAAATCGTCGTTGTAGCGAAGGAAGCTGTGGTAGATGGACTGCGCGCAGTCCTCCACCGGGGTGTCGTGACGCTCTTCCATAGACTACAGCCCTCCGCCCCAGCGGTATTGCCAGGCCAGTCCCACGGCGTCGAAGTCGCCGCCGGTGCGGGTGGAGACACCGGAGCTGGCGTAGACCTTTACCGAGTTATTGCGGTCCACCGGAAACGCCGCGGTCAAACCGACGCGCGTATTGCTCTGCAGATTCTGGCTGCTTGCCCCGTCGAGAGTGGTCTCCCCGCCCCTGTAATAGGTGCCATCCAAGGCGATCCAGATGCCGGACTCAAATCCATAGATGACATGGGCCTGCAGGGAATACAGCGGGTCCTGGGAAACGGTCTGTCCGCCGAAGAAGTCGTCGTTGTCGGTGTAGATGGAGACGCCGGCGGCGAGCTCGAGGATCAGCGGGCCGAACGCCTTGGAGACGCCGAGCTCCGGCTTGATGGTCCAGCGGTTCGTGCCGATGTTCAATAGCTTGTCGGAGTCGTACTGGCCCAGCGGGGGCGTCACCTGCAGGCTCGCGCCGACGATGAGATCCTGCTCGTAGTCCGCGAACTCCTCCATCGTCAGCGCCGGCGCGCCGAGAAAATTGACCGTGAAACGCAATTGGGGGTCGGCGAATCCGGATACGCTACGGTTGCGGGGCTGTCCGTTGAACTCGGCGGAGCCGGAGACCCAGGTGTAGGGCAATATGACATCGATCTTGCCGGACTTACCCCAGACATCGAGGCCGCGGGCGTAGCCGACGACCGCCTGGTGGGATTCGACGCTCGAGTTCTCCAGCGGGATCGACGGATCGCTGGCAACCCCGCCCGTGGTGTACGCGTAGCCGCCGAGCAGAAAGTTCAACCCGACCGGCGTGTTCGAGTACGCCCGCGGCTCGAGATCTTGTGCGAGAGCGCCCGGCGTCAGGACCACGAGAGAAATCCCCAGTAGAAAAACGCAAGAGCAAATCTGCAGCGTTCCAACGCGGCGCGCAGTCTCCCGCCTCATTTCCTTCACGAATCGCCGCAATTTTGCTCGGGGAGGGGCGACAGGAAGAGCTCGAGCAAACTTCGCCTGCCGAGGTGCCGCCGAATCACGGACATCGTGTTGAACAACAGCAGGGCGCCGGTTACCCCGATTGCCGCGGCCAGAATGTGGGGAATGTCCTCGTGGCGCACCACCTGGAGCAGGGACGGGATGAATCCACCGAATTCGTGTCTAGCCTCGAAGGCCTTCTCCACGAGAAGCACCACGACGACGCCGAGGCCGTACAGGGTGGTGCGCACCAGCACATCGGTCAGCGCGGACCGGCCGCGAATCCACTTGTCGAGCGGCACGTTCTCCAGTACGAGCACGACCTTGGCGACGATCAATGCACCGATCAACGCTATGGACAGCCCGCGGAACTCGATGCTGTATTCGGCCAGGATGAGCGACTTGATCGCGATCAACACGGCAAACCATGCGGCGAAAAAAAGAGTGGTCAATCCCACTAACTTGAGCTCGCTGCGCAATCTCTCGGGAATGCTCGTGACTCGCCCCTTCCTCTATTCAGGGACAGTATACCTGTTCCCCCTCGAGCACCCCGGGCGTCCGCTTGGGAATAGGTATACTGTCCCTGAATTTCCCCTGAATTCTCAGTTGGTGGATGACTGGCGGCGGTGCTTCGGACAGGCGGCCGGATCGTCGCGGCAGGCCTCTCGCTTGGCACGCATCTCTTCGCGCTTTGCCTGGCACTGCTCGGGATTCGATTGACACAGCGCCCGCATCTCCTCGCGGTGCTGCCGGCGCT
>CBDTYP010000056.1:0-12474 GCA_965364645.1 uncultured Gammaproteobacteria bacterium
TCTGACACGGTTCGTCCCTAAGTTACTGTCTCATAAGCAAGATTTCGCCAGATTTCCGGGCGATTTTCTTGACAGTGGCGCTTTTGGGTAACCATAATCCTGCGATGTGGGGGATTGTGGGAAATAGTGGATCGAAGGGGATCCTCGGGGATAGGACGTGTTTCGGGGCGAGTATTCACTCAGCTTAGACGCCAAGGGCCGCCTGGCGATTCCCAGCCGCTACCGGGAGCGTCTGGTGGAGGACTGTGGCGGCAAGCTGATCGTCACCATCAGTCTCCTGGAGCGCTGCCTGGTGGTCTACCCCTATCCGCGCTGGCAGCGCATCGAGGAAGTGCTCAAGGACCTGCCCACCATGGATCGTCAGGCCCAGACCATCAATCACCTGCTCATCGGTCATGCCGTGGATTGTGACATGGACGGTAACGGCCGCGTGCTGCTCACCCAGGCGCTGCGCAAATTCGCCGCGCTGGACAAGCGCATCATGATGGTGGGCCTGGTGGACAAGTTCGAGCTGTGGGACGAGGCGGGCTGGCTCCAGCGCCGCGACGAGCTGCTGGTGGACGTGCCGGCCATTCACGAGGACCCCTCCGATGCGCTGCAGAAGCTGGTCCTTTAGAGGTTACCAGGGCACATGGTGGCGACCCATGGCCACGAACACACGCCGGTCCTGGTCCAGGAAGTCCTGGACGGGCTCGAGCTGCGCGCGGACGGCGTTTACCTGGACTGTACCTTTGGCCGCGGCGGCCACACCCGCGCGCTGCTGGCCGGGCTCGGGCCCCGGGCGCGGATGATTGCCATCGACAGGGACCCGCAATCCGTGGCCTGGGGCCGCGAACAGCTGGCCGGAGACGCCCGCGTGACCGTCGAGCAGGCCAACTTCGAATCCATCGCCGCGGTGGCCGAACGCCACGCCGTGACGGGCCGTGTCGACGGCCTCATCCTCGATCTCGGGGTGTCCTCCCCGCAGCTGGACGACGCCGCCAGAGGCTTCAGCTTCCAGCAGGACGGGCCCCTGGACATGCGCATGGATCCGGGCGCCGGGGAGAGCGCCGCCCAATGGCTCGCCCGTGCCGACGCGGCGGACATCGCCGGCGTGTTGTGGGAATTCGGCGAGGAGCGGCACAGCCGGCGCATCGCCCGGGCTGTCGTCGCCGCCCGGGACGAGGCGCCCATCGACACCACCGGCCGGCTGGCGGCGGTCGTCGCGGCGGCCGTTCCCGGGCGCCGAGGGAGCGCGAAGCACCCGGCGACCCGCACCTTTCAGGCCATCCGGATCCACGTCAACCGCGAGCTCGACGCCCTGGACGCGGTCCTCGAGCAGATCCCCGACGTTCTCGCCCCCGGCGGGCGAGTAGCGGTCATCAGCTTTCACAGCCTCGAGGATCGCCGCGTGAAACGCTTCATGCGGTCGCGCTCCCGGGGCGCGACGGCACCGAAGGGCATGCCCGTGGTGCCGGAAGGCGAGCCCCCGGTGCTGCGTACCGTCGGGCGTGCCGTCCGCGCCTCCGACGCCGAGGTGCAGGCCAATCCCCGCGCGCGCAGCGCGGTCCTGCGCATCGCGGCGCGGCTCTAGATGAAGCCGCACATGATGCTTGTCATCGGGCTGGGTGTGGCGCTGTTCGTTTCCGCCGTAGCCACGGTGTACGTGCAGCACCACCGGCGCATGCAGTTCGTGGAGCTGCGTAAGCTCGAACGCGAGCGGGACGCCATGCAGGTGGAATGGGGACAGCTGCAGCTGGAGCAGAGCACCTGGGCAACCCACGAACGCATCGAGCGGCTCGCGTTGGAGAAGCTCGATCTGCACATGCCGCCGGCGGGCGAGGTCGTGCTGGTGCTCCCATGAGGGTCGGCAGGTGAAGGACAGAAGTGAAGCGAGCTTTCCGGGCCGGCGCCTGCTGGTCAGGGCTCTGTTGCTGGCCATCACCGGCGGGTTGTTGTGGCGGGCCGTGGATCTTCAGCACACCGACAGGGACTTCCTGAAGGGGCAGGGCGACGCCCGGCAACAGCGCGTGGTGGCGATACCGGCCCACCGCGGCAAGATCCTCGATCGCAACGGCGAGCCGCTGGCCATCAGCACGCCGGTGGATTCGGTGTGGGCGAACCCCCGGGAGCTCACGCACGGGGCGGATCGCCTGCCCGAGCTCGGCAAGCTCCTGGGGCTCGACGTCGCAACACTCGAGCGCGTCGTCGCCGGGCGCGGCGGGCGGGAATTCGTCTACCTGAAACGTCACGTGGCGCCCCACCTCGCGCGCAAGGTGGAGCGGGCCGGTGTGCCCGGCGTGTACCTGCAGCGGGAGTACCGTCGCTACTATCCCCTCGGCGAGGTCGCGGCCCATGTGGTGGGCTTCACCAACGTCGACGATGTCGGCCAGGAGGGCATGGAGCTCGCCTTCGACGAACGCCTGCGCGGGGTCGGCGGCGCCCACCGGGTGCTGCGTGACCGACTCGGGCGCATCGTCGAGGAGGTGGAGAGCATCCGCACCCCGAAGGCCGGCGGCGATCTCGTGCTGAGCATCGACCGGCGCATCCAGTATCTCGCCTACCGGGCGCTGCTCGGCGCCGTCAAGCATCACAAGGCCCGCGGCGGATCCGTGGTCGTGCTGGAGTCGCGCACCGGCGAGGTGCTCGCCATGGTCAACCAGCCAGCCTACAACCCCAACGATCGCGGGGATCGCGTGAGTGCCCGCTACCGCAACCGCGCCGCCACCGACGTCTTCGAGCCGGGTTCGACGATCAAGCCCTTCACCGTCGCGGCGGCGTTGGAGAGCGGACGCTTCGAGGTCGCATCGAAGATCGATACCAATCCCGGGCACTTGAAGATCGGCAAGTACACGGTGCGCGATCTGCGCAACTACGGCAGCATCGATCTGCCGACGCTGATCCGCAAGTCCAGCAACGTCGGCGCCACGCGTCTCGCGCTCGCCATCGAGGCCCGGGACCTGTGGCAGGTGCTCACCCGCGTCGGCTTCGGCGCCGGGACCGCCAGCGGTTTCCCGGGCGAGGCCGAGGGTGTGCTCACACACTACTTCGACTGGGGCAACATCCACCGCGCGACGCTGTCCTTCGGTTACGGCATGTCCGTGAGCGCGCTGCAGCTCGCCCAGGCCTACGCCGTAATCGCCAACGACGGCCGCTTCGTGCGCATGGCTTTCGAGCGGGTCGATGAAGCGGTGGAGGGGGTCCCGGTCATGGGCCGCGCCACCGCGCAGTCCCTGCGCGCGATGCTGGAATCCGTCCTCGGTCCCGAGGGCACGGCGCAACGGGCGCGGGTGGACGGCTACCGGGTCGGCGGGAAGACAGGCACCGTGCGCAAATCCATAACGGGCGGTTACGCGGAAGATCGTTACAAGGCCGTGTTCGCGGGCATCGCGCCGATCACGCGCCCGCGGCTCGTGGTCGTCGTCGTCATCGACGAGCCCGGCGGCGACGAATACTACGGCGGCCAGGTGGCGGCGCCCGTGTACGCGAAGATCATGGCACGGACCATGCGCGTGCTGGGGATACCCCCCGACGACCCCTCGGTCATTCGGCGCGAGGTGGACTACGGGCCGGCGCCGGTGCCCTCGACCCACTGGGCCTACGCGCCCAACGCGTCACTCACCACCGCCCCCCGAGACGGGGTCGTGCAATGATGGCCGCTCTGCGACTCTCGACGAGCTGGCGGCTGGCGGGGCTGCTGGACGGCATCGTGGCGGTGCCCGACGCTCTCGACGTGCCCGTCAGCGGACTCTGCGGGGACAGCCGCGAGATCCGACCCGGCCAGATCTTCATCGCCCGGCGCGGCGCCAGCACCGACGGCGCGCGCTTCATCGACGCCGCCGTGGGCGCCGGGGCCGTCGCCGTGGTGCGCGAAGGCGATCCCGACTGTGCGCCCCGAGGCGACGGCGCCGTCGACGTGCGTGTAGCGGATGTCGTGGCCTGCACCGGCCTTCTGGCGGATCGCTTCTTCGATCATCCGTCGCGGGACCTCGAGGTCGTCGGCATCACGGGCACCAACGGCAAGACGTCGGTGGCGCACTTCGTCGCCCAGGCCCTGTGCGCCGAAGACGCGACGGCGTGCGGCGTGCTCGGCACCCTCGGGCACGGTGTGCACGGCGCGTTGCGCCCGACGCAGCTGACGACGCCCGACGCCATCGCCGTACACGGCCAGCTCGCCGAGCTCCGCGACGCCGGAGCACGCAAGGCGGTCATGGAGGTGTCTTCCCACGCCCTCGATCAGGGGCGCGTCGCTTGTGTCGCGTTCGACGGCGCCGTGTTCACCAACCTGACCAGGGACCATCTCGACTATCACGGTGACATGGACGCCTACGGCGGCGCGAAGGGCAGACTCTTCGAGCACGACACGTTGCGCTACGCAGTAATCAACGCGGACGACGCCTTCGGCGCCGATCTTCTCGCGACCCATCGGGACGGCGTGCGCACGATCGCCTACGGCATCGACGGCGACGGGCAAACGCCGGCAACCGACTCGGGTCGCGAATCCTTGCGCGCGTCCATCGATGACGATGGCCGTGCCGGCCTCGCGTTGTCGGTGCACGGCGCATTCGGTGAGGGCCGGCTCGAGAGCACGCTGGTCGGGCGATTCAACGCCTACAACCTGCTGGCCGCGCTGGGCGTGCTCCTGTGCATGGGATGGGAGCTCGCGCCGGCCCTGCGCCGCCTCGAAAGCGTCCGCGCACCCGCCGGGCGCATGCAGCGATTCGGCGGGGACCCTGGTGTCCCCCTGGTGGTGGTGGACTACTCCCACACACCGGATTCCCTGGCGCGTGCGCTGGAGAGTCTTCGCGAGCAATGCAACGGTCAGCTCTGGTGCGTGTTCGGCGCCGGCGGCGACCGGGACCGCGGTAAGCGTCCCCTCATGGGCGCGGCGGCGGCGGCTGCCGACGTTCTCGTGGTTACGGACGACAACCCACGGGGGGAGGACGGCGATCGCATCGTTGACGACATCTGCGACGGCATCCCGAAGGGTCACCGGGTGCTGACCCAGCGCGATCGCGCGGCGGCCATCGCGCTCGCGGTGGGTTCCGCGTCGGCGAAAGACATCGTGCTCGTGGCCGGCAAAGGACACGAGACCTATCAGGAAATCCGCGGTACAAGGCTGCCCTTCAGCGATGCGGCGGCGGTGCGAGCGGCCCTGGAGGCACGGCAGGCGTGATTCGAATGCAGGTAGCGGAAGCAGCAGCGGCTCTCGATGCGCGGTACAGCGGTCCCGACGTGGTGTTTGCCGGGTGCAGCACCGACTCACGCAGCGTCCCGCGGGATGCGCTCTTCGTCGCACTGAAGGGGCCGGTGCACGATGGTCACGAACACGTGGGCGAGGCCCGGGCCCAGGGCGCCGCGGCCGCGCTGGTATCGCGAACTCCCAGCGGGCGATCCCCCGGCCTGCCGGCCGAGGCGTCGTTTCCCCTCATCCGCGTCGACGATACCCTCCAGGCGCTCGGCAGGCTCTCCGGCGCGTGGCGGGATCGATTCGAGCTGCCCGTCATCGGCGTGACCGGGAGCAACGGCAAGACCACCGTCAAGGAAATGCTCGCGGCCATCCTCGGCGCCGACGCGCCGGTGCTGGCCACCCGCGGCAACCTGAACAACGAGATCGGATTACCCCTCACGCTGATGGAGCTCGGCGCCGAGCACCGCCTGGCGGTCATCGAGATGGGCGCCAACCATGCCGGCGAGATCGCGCGCCTCACTGTGCTGGCCCGCCCCCATGTGGGCGTCATCACCCAGTGCGCGCCGGCGCACCTCGAGGGCTTCGGCACCATCGAGGGCGTGGCGCGGGCGAAGGGTGAGCTGTTTACCCATCTGGACGCCGACGGCACGGCGGTAATCAATGCCGACGACGGATTCGCGCCCCTGTGGCGGGAGCTCGCGGGTGGCCGCCGGCGCATCGAGTTCGCCATCGACGCACACGCGGACGTGCGTGCCGCCTGGCGCCAGGAAGACACCGGCAGCCGCATCGACATGACGACGCCCGGAGGCGAGGTGTCGGTGCGGCTCCCGTTGCCGGGACGGCACAACGTCGCCAATGCCGCCGCCGCCACCGCCGCGGCCATCGCCGTCGGCGCCACTCCGGAGGCCATCGTCACGGGTCTCGAAGGCATGCGCGCGGTACCGGGTCGCCTGGAGCTGAAAGTGCTCGATGGCGGAGCGCGCATTATCGACGACACGTATAACGCCAATCCCGCTTCGTTGCGGGCGGGGCTCGAGGTGCTCTCCGCGTTTCCCGGCCGCCACTGGCTGGTGCTCGGCGACATGGCGGAGCTCGGCGACGAGGCGCCGGAGTTCCATCGGCAGGCGGCGAAGCTGGTGCGCGAGCACGGCGTCGATCGGCTGCTGACAATTGGAGAGTTGAGCCGGCTGACGACGATCAGTTTCGGTGAGGGGGCGGAGCACCATGCATCCATGGACGAGCTGGTGGAATCGTTGGGGGAGTCACTCGATCCGCAAACGACGGTGCTCATCAAGGGCTCGCGCTCCATGGGTTTGGAGCGTGTCGTGGCGGCACTGATGGTGGAGTGAGCGATGCTGTTGCAGCTAACCGAGTACCTGGGCCAGTTTCACAGCGGCTTTGGCGTCTTTCAGTACCTGACCCTGCGCGCTATCCTCGGTGCGCTGACGGCGCTCACCATCTCGTTGATCGTGGGCCCGTCGATGATCCGCCGGCTCAGCAAGTTTCAGATCGGGCAGACGGTGCGCGACGACGGCCCGGAGACCCACTTCAAGAAGGCCGGCACCCCGACCATGGGCGGCTCGCTCATCCTGGTCGCCATCGCGACGAGCACCTTGTTCTGGTCCGACTTGAGCAATCGATTCGTATGGGTGGTGTTGATCGTGACGCTGCTCTTCGGGGCGGTCGGCTGGGTGGACGACTACAAGAAGCTCGTGAAGGGCGATCCGGCGGGCTTGAGCTCACGTTACAAATACCTCTGGCAGTCGGTGATCGGTCTCGCCTGCGCGCTGTACCTCTACCACACCGCCACCTTTCCCGCCGAGACACAGCTGATCGTGCCGTTCTTCAAAGACGTCGCCATCGAGTTAGGCTGGATGTTCGTCGTGCTCACCTATTTCGTCATCGTCGGCTCGAGCAACGCGGTCAACCTGACCGACGGGTTGGACGGACTCGCGATACTGCCCACGGTGATGGTGGCGGGCGCGCTCGCGATCTTCGCCTACGTCGCGGGCAACTTCTCGTTTGCGAGCTACCTCGGCTTTCCTTACATCGGCGGGGTGGGGGAGGTCGTCGTCTTCTGCGGCGCCATGGTGGGCGCCGGCCTCGGCTTCCTCTGGTTCAACACCTACCCGGCCCAGGTATTCATGGGCGATATCGGCGCGCTCGCGCTGGGGGCAGCGCTCGGCGTGGTGGCGGTGGTCACCCGTCAGGAGCTCGTGCTGCTGATCATGGGCGGCGTCTTCGTAATGGAGACCGTGTCGGTGATCCTGCAGGTGGCGTCTTTCAAGCTGACCGGCAAGCGCATCTTCCGCATGGCGCCGCTGCACCATCACTTCGAGCTCAAGGGGTGGCCGGAGTCCCGGGTCATCGTGCGCTTCTGGGTCATCACCATGATTCTGGTCATGGTCGGACTGGCAACGTTGAAGATTCGCTGACGGGTATCAGTTGCACGTAATGATCGACGGTTCGACATCGCACAATGACGACCCACGCACCCTCGTGGTGGGGCTCGGCAAGACCGGGCTCTCCTGCGTGCGGCACCTGCGCGGCCTGGGCCGCCGGGTATCGGCCGTCGACAGCCGCCCATCGCCGCCGGCGCTCGAGACCGTGAACGAAGAGTTTCCCGAAGTGCGCGTCACTCTCGGGGGTTTTCCCTGGGATGCGTTCGAAGGCGCGGACGACATCGTCGTGAGCCCGGGCGTATCCCTCGCCGAGCCCGCGCTCAAGCGCGCAATCGCCGCGCGCAAGTCCGTGTGCGGCGACATCGAGCTGTTCGCCCGTGCCGTGGACGCGACCCCGGTGGTCGCGATTACCGGCTCGAATGGCAAGAGCACCGTGACCACCATGGTGGCGGACATGCTGCGCGCGGACGGCCGGAGCGTGAAGGTCGGCGGCAATCTCGGCATGCCCGCGCTCTCGCTGCTCGACGGCGAGCGCCCGGAGGTCTACGTGCTCGAGCTCTCGAGCTTTCAGCTGGAGACCACGGATTCCCTCGCACCAAGGGTGGCGGCGTTGCTGAACGTGAGCGCGGACCACATGGATCGCTACGACGACGTCGACGCCTATGCGCGCACCAAGGCGCGCATCTTCGCGGGCGGCGGTGCCATGGTGCTGAACCGCGACGACCCGCGGGTCGCCGCCATGGCGATCGACGCGCGCCGTGTCGTCTTCTACACCCTGGGTACGCCGGCGAGCGGTGAGTTCGGTCTGCGCGCAGGCGAGGCGGGCGCCTTTCTGAGCGTCGGCGAGACGCCGATCGTCGCCGCCCGGGAGCTGCACGTGGCGGGGCTGCACAACGTCGCGAACGGGCTCGCCGCGATGGCGATCGCCAGCGTGCTCGGCGTTTCCCACGCTTCGATGGCGCGGGCGCTCACGGAATTCCGCGGATTGCCCCATCGCTGCCAGCTGATCGCTGAAGGCTCTCGTGTGCGCTGGTTCGACGATTCGAAGGCCACGAATGTCGGCGCCACGATCGCATCCATCGCTGGACTCGGCGCCGGGCAGGACGAACCGCGCCTGATCCTCATCGCCGGCGGCGACGCCAAGGACGCCGACTTCCGTACGCTCGAGGAGGTACTCCGCCGGCACGTGCGGGTGCTCGTGCACATCGGCCGGGACGGAGCGCAGATTGCCGCGGTGGCACCGCCGGAGGTGGAGACGTTGCGTGCGGAGGGAATGTCGAACGCCGTCGCCATCGCCCACGAGCACGCACGCCCCGGCGACAGCGTGCTGCTCGCGCCGGCCTGCGCGAGCTTCGACATGTACGCGAGCTACGAAGCCCGGGGTGACGACTTCATCGCCGAGGTGCGCAAGGTGCTCGCGCCATGAGCATGGCGAGCATTGAGCAGGCGTGGTCGCGGGAGCGCGTCGAGGAGATCCGCGATCTCCGGCAACGTTACGACGCGCAGCTCATCATGGCGGTGCTGGCCCTCATGGTCATCGGTCTAGTGATGGTGGCGTCGGCATCGATATCCATCGCGACCCGCGAGCTCGGCGAACCGCTCTACTACTTCTGGCGCCAGAGTGCCTACGTGGCCGCCGGACTCGTGGCGATGCTGGCGGCGACCCGCATTCCGCTTCGAACATGGCAGGCGGCAAGCCCGGTGCTGCTCGCGCTCTGCGGCCTCGCGCTGGTGCTGGTGTTCATCCCCGGCGTCGGCAGGGAAGTGAACGGCAGCATGCGGTGGGTGCGTCTCGGGCCCCTGAACCTGCAGCCCTCGGAGCCGATGAAGCTCGCCATGGTGCTCTATCTCGCCGGCTACCTCGTGCGCCGCGGCGAGCTCGTGCGCAACACCATCGGCGGGTTCATCCGTCCGATGGGCGTGCTCGCCGTCATCGGTGTCCTGCTGCTGTTTGAGCCGGACTACGGCGCCACCGTCGTTCTCTTCACCACCGCGCTCGGCATGCTCTTCCTCGGCGGCGTCCCCTTCTGGAGCTTCGTCGGGTGGGCCGCGTGCGTCGTCGTAACCCTGGGGGTCGTGGTGATGGCGGCGCCATACCGAGTCGAGCGCCTGCTCACGTTCATGAACCCGTGGGCGGATCCTTTCGGCAGCGGCTTCCAGCTGACCCAGGCGCTCATCGCCATCGGCAGCGGCGAGTGGTTCGGCGTCGGCCTCGGGTCCAGCGTGCAGAAGCTCTTCTACCTGCCCGAGGCCCACACGGACTTCCTGTTCGCCGTGCTCGCGGAGGAGCTCGGTATGCTCGGCGTGCTGGTCGTGATCCTGCTCTTCACCTTCGTCGTCTGGCGCGCCATCGCCATCGGCACCCGCGCCGAACGCGCGGGCGCCGGCTACGGCGCCCACCTTGCCTATGGCGTCGGTCTGCTCATCGGTCTGCAGGCCTTCATCAATATCGGTGTGAACATGGGGATCCTGCCGACGAAGGGACTGGCGCTGCCGCTGATGAGCTACGGCGGCTCGAGCCTCGTCGTGAACTGCTTCGCCGTGGGCCTCGTCATGCGCGTGGACCACGAGCTGAGGGGGCGCTCATGAATCCGCGCGCCGAATCGATCGATCTCTCCGTGCTTATCATGGCCGGCGGCACCGGCGGCCACGTGTTCCCCGCGCTGGCGGTGGCACGGGAGCTCGAGCGCGCCGGCTCCCGGGTCGCCTGGCTGGGGACGCCGGAGAGCTTCGAGTCCCGCCTCATCCCGGGCACGGGTATCCCGTTCTACGAGGTCCCGGTGCGTGGGCTGCGGGGCAAGGGTCTGCTCGGCTGGTTGAAGGCGCCGTTCGCGCTCCTGCGGGCGCTGGTGCTCGCGCTGCGCGCGCTGCGCCGATTGTCCCCGGACCTGGTCCTGGGGATGGGTGGTTACGCGACCGGGCCCGGCGGGGTGGCCGCAAGACTGTTGGGGAAGCCTCTCGTGATTCACGAGCAGAACGCCGTGCCGGGTCTTACGAACCGGTTGCTGGCACGCATTGCCACCCGCGTGCTGGAAGCGTTCCCCGGCAGTTTTCCGGCTTCCCGCCGGGCCCGCCATACGGGCAATCCGGTGCGCGAGGAGGTCACCCGCCTGTCGCCGCCGGAGCAGAGGCTTTCGGGACGGGACGGCGCTCTGCGCCTGCTCGTGCTGGGGGGCAGCCAGGGCGCCAAGGTGTTGAACGAGGTGGTGCCGGACGCCATCGCCGGGCTCGCCGATCCGCGCATCGTCGAGGTACGCCATCAGGCCGGCGCCGCGAATCTGGAAGCGACGACCGAGCGCTATCGGCGCGCGGGCATCGACACGAGGCCGGTGGCCTTCATCGAGGACATGGCCGCGGCCTACGGGTGGGCGGATCTCGTCGTCTGCCGCGCAGGCGCGCTCACGGTCTCGGAGCTGGCCGTCGCCGGCGTCGCCTCGGTGCTGGTGCCTTTCCCCTACGCCGTGGACGATCACCAGACCCGCAACGGCCGCCATCTCGCCGATGCCGACGCCGCACTGCTCATCGATCAGACCCGGCTCGACGCGGCGGGTCTCGGCGCGCTGCTCGAGGAATTCCACGGCGCGCGGGAGCGGCTGCTGGAGATGGCGATGGCGGCGCGGCGCCTCGGAATTCCCACGGCCACACGGCAGGTCAGCGACTGCTGCCTGGAGCTCGCCCATGTCTGAGCGATTGCGCACCATCGGCCGGACCTATCGCTCGGTCGCGAGCGCCGGTGGCGCACCGGCGCCGGCGGATCACGACGTGTGGATGAAGCGCGTGCGGCGCGTGCACTTCATCGGCATCGGCGGCGCCGGCATGGGCGGCATCGCCGAGGTGCTGCACACCCTGGGCTTCCAGGTCTCGGGCTCGGATTTGCATGGCAACGCCATGACGCGGCGACTCGCGAATCTCGGCGTGCGCATCGACATTGGCCACGACCCGAAGCACGTGGAAGGGTGCGAGGTCGTCGTCATCACGGCAGCCATTCCCGAGGACAATCCGGAGCTCGCGAGCGCCCGGGCGGGACACATCCCCGTGGTACCCCGGGCACAGATGCTCGCCGAACTCATGCGCTTCCGCCACGGCATCGCCGTCGGCGGCACCCACGGCAAGACGACGACGACCAGCCTCGTGGCGAGCCTGCTGGCCGAAGGGGGCCTGGATCCGACCTACGTGATCGGCGGCCGCCTCATCGGCAGCGGCGTCAATGCACGACTCGGCGCGAGCCGCTATCTGGTCGCGGAGGCCGACGAGAGCGACGCCTCCTTCCTCTATCTGCAGCCGATGATGGCGGTCGTCACGAACATCGATGCGGATCATCTGGAGACCTACGGCGGGGACTTCGATCGTCTCACCCGCACGTTCCTCGATTTCCTGCACCGCCTGCCTTTCTACGGCCAGGCG
The DNA here is from genome assembly GCA_965364645.1 of uncultured Gammaproteobacteria bacterium. Lineage (GTDB taxonomy): Bacteria > Pseudomonadota > Gammaproteobacteria > HK1 > HK1 > JAABYT01. The sequence goes on from CBDTYP010000056.1 coordinate 11,977, forward strand.
GTCCTCTGCCACGAGGACTCGACCATCCGCGAGCTCCTGCCGGAGGTTGCCAAGCCCGTAACCACCTATGGCTTCAGCGACGATGCGGACGTCTTCGCGACCGATCTGCGCCACGAGGGCACCCGCACGCGCTTCCGCGTGCATCGTCCCGGCGCAGACGTTCCCCTCGACGTGATCTCGAACCTGCCCGGCAGGCACAACGTGCTGAACGCACTGGCGGCAATCGCCGTCGCGCGGGAGCTGAACGTGGACGACGGCGCCGTGGCGCGCGCGCTCGCGGGATTCCAGGGGATCGCCCGGCGTTCCCAGGACTACGGCCGACGCCGGAGTCCGGCAGGCGCGGTCACCCTCATCGACGACTACGCTCATCACCCGCGGGAGATCACCGCGACGCTGCAGGCAATACGGTCGAGCTTTCCGGGCCGGCGCCTCGTGGTCGTCTTCCAACCGCATCGCTACACCCGCAGCCGGGACCTCTTCGAAGACTTCTGTCAGGTG
>CBDTYP010000057.1:0-12280 GCA_965364645.1 uncultured Gammaproteobacteria bacterium
TCCAGGACGGTGGCGCGCTCGTCCAGCCAGCCGTTCTGAATCGCGGCCATCTGCATCGCGTACTCGCCGCTCACCTGGTAGACGAAGGTCGGCACGCCGAATCGATCTTTGACCCGGCGCACGATGTCGAGATAGGGCAGACCCGGTTTGATCATGACCATGTCGGCGCCCTCGGCGAGATCCAGCGCGACTTCCTGCAACGCCTCGTCGCTGTTGGCCGGATCCATCTGGTAGCTGCGCTTGTCGCCGCCGCCGAGACTCTCTGCCGATCCCACCGCGTCGCGGAACGGGTTGTAGAACGCCGAGGCATACTTCGCCGAGTAGGCGAGGATGCGCACGTTCACGTGACCCTCCAGCTCGAGCGCGTCCCGGATTGCGCCGATGCGCCCGTCCATCATGTCCGATGGCGACACCACGTCGGCGCCGGCGGCGGCGTGGGAGAGGGCTTGCTGGATCAGCGCGTTGACTGTCTCGTCGTTGGTGACATAGCCATCGTCGTCCAAAAGGCCGTCCTGCCCGTGACTCGTGTAAGGATCCAGCGCGACATCGGTGATGACACCGAGCTCGGGCAGATCCTTCTTGAGCGCGCGCACCGCCCGTTGCACCAGCCCGTCCGCGTTCCATGCCTCGCGGGCATCGGCGGATTTTTGTGGAGCTTCGATGACGGGAAAAAGCACCACCGCCGGAATGCCGAGCTCCGCTGCTTCGCCGGCCTCTTTGACGAGCTCGTCGACGCTCAGGCGGTGGATCCCCGGCATGGACGGCACCGGCTCCCGTACGCCCACGCCCTCGATGACGAACATGGGGTAGATGAGATCCGCCGGCGAGAGCTGAGTCTCGCGCATCAGGCGGCGAGAAAAATCATCCCGCCGCATGCGCCGCATGCGGGTCGCCGGATAGCCGCGCTGAGTGCCCCTGGAACTGCCCACGTCGAAGACTCCTGCTGTCCTTCGCCGGCTCGGCACCGGCATATGTGCTTCGCTATATACGAAACAGGTGGCAGCGGCAAGCGCGTGGGTCAGGCCCGCGCCACCTCGCCGGAGGGATCATTCCAGGGCCGCGCAGGCGCGGGCGATACGCGCGCAGCCCTCCTCCAGGAGCTCCGTCGAAACGGCGAAGGACACCCGGAAGTGGGGCGAGAGCCCGAACGCGTTTCCGGGGACCACGGCCACGCCCTCGGTCTCCAGGACGTGGGCCGCGAAGTCCTGATCCGACTCGATGGTTCGGCCCTTCGTGGCCTGCCGGCCCATGAGCCCGGCGCAGGAAGGGTAGGCGAAGAAGGATCCGTCGGGCGATGAGCAGCTGATGCCCTCGATGGCGTTCAACGCGTTCACCATCAGATCCCGGCGCTCCTGAAAGAGGCGGCGGCGCTCCTCGAGCAGATCCTGGGGGCCGGTCAGCGCCTCCAGCGCCGCCGCCTGGGTGATCGAGCTCGCGTGGGTCGAGCTCTGCTGCTGCACGTTTCCCATGGCGGCGATGAGATCCGCCGGCCCGCCCGCGTAGCCGAGCCGCCAGCCGGTCATGGCGTAGCCTTTGGATACGCCGTTCAGGGTCAGGGTGCGCTCCGCGAGCGCCGGGACCGCCTGGGCCATAGTGGCGAAGGTGTAGCCGTCGTATATCAGGTGCTCGTAGATGTCGTCGCTCAGCACGCGCACGTCCTCCCGCGCAACGAGCACCTCGCCGAGCGCCGCGAGGTCTTCGCTGCTGTACGCGCTCCCGGTGGGATTGCTGGGCGAATTCAAGACCAGCCACTTCGTGCGTGGCGTGATCGCCGCGTCCAGATCGCCGGCCCGGAGCTTGAATCCGTGCTCCTGGGGGCAAGGGACGAACACGGGCACACCCTCGGCGATGCGCACGACATCGGGATAGGTCGTCCAGTAGGGCGCGGGGATAATCACCTCGTCGCCTGGGTCCAGCGTCGCCATCAGCGCGTTGAACATGATGAGCTTCGCGCCGCCAGCCACGGTGATCTGCTCGCGGGCGTAATCGAGGCCGTGATCCCGGTGAAACTTCGCGCGGATGGCGTCGCGCAGCGTGGCCGATCCGTGGATCTCCGTGTACTTGGTCTCTCCCCGGCGAATGGCGTCGATGGCTGCCTGCTTCACGTTGTCGGGAGTATCGAAGTCCGGCTCGCCGATGCTGAGATCGATGGGGTCTTCGCCCCGCGCCCGCATCTCCCGGGCGAGATCGTTCAACGTCTTGATGGCGGACGGCTGCACCCGGGACAGTCGTGAGGCGAAGTTGGTCATGGAGATAGATTTTAGCGCGGGCATAAAAAAAGCCGAGACCAAATTCGGACTCAGCTTTGGCTGCAGGGGCGCTGCAGCCGAACATCAAGCGAGCAAACTGGCGCTTGCTGGATCAGGTCATTCTTGATGCGACCTTCGGAGATCGTTCCCGGCGCTAGTGTTGCGCCGTCGGTTGTTTGAGCTTGTCGAGCTGCTCGGGCGTGATGGCCGTGCGTGTCACGGGTCCGCGATGGGTGCGCGCGGAGTTCAGCTCCGCCGGTTGGGTCTGAATCGACTCTCCCTGCACATCGGGGCGGGCCGGACCGACCCGTGCGCTCGAGTCCCTGGCCAGCCAGATGGTGAGGAAGAGCGCGGCCAGGACGACCAGTCCCACTGCGCCTCGAAGAGCGGTGTCAGTTATCGCGTTCATCGTCATTGTTCTCCTCGTACCCTCGCCCTAGGTGCGCGGTCAGGCGTCCGATACCCTCCCGCAGACCCTATATCGGCATGAAAGGGGCCGGGATTTAGTCGCCGGAGAGCCTCGAAAAAATTGAGGAAAACGCTTCTTTTTCAGGCATTTATGCGAGAGGAGGAGGGCCCGCCCGGGCGTCGGGGAAGGGCCGGCTGAGGCGTCCGCCGGCACGCCGGGAATCAAAGGGTTAGGTAAGGGATCTGCGTCCGATTCGATGGCGAGGGTCCGCCCCGGTGGTCATCCAGCGGGGCGACCGGATTGGGGGCGTAGGAACGCGGGTCTTAGTTCTTTTTCGTCTGTACGTCGCGCGCGTCTCCTCGAGGGATCAACGCGGGACTCGAGCGTCGGTTGACAGGCCGGGTTGCCATGGACGCTCCGCCGCCGGCATGCCGCGCATTGTGTCCACGGTCGACTGGATCCACGCCTCCGCGTCGCCGTTGATGTCCGTGGCGCTGCGCCCGGCGCTGGGGATGAGTGGGCCGATGGCGAGCTGAATGGTGCCCGGGCGTTTGATGAAGCCGTTGCGGGGCCAGAAGTCGCCGGCGTCGTGGGCCACGGGCAGCACCGGGCAGCCGGTGTCCCGGGCGAGCAGGGCGCCGCCCTGGCGGTAACGGCGCTGCTCCCCGGGCGCCACCCGGGTGCCTTCCGGAAAGATCACGACCCAGCAGCCGTCCGCGAGGCGGGCGCGGCCCTGGGTCAGGATCTGCTGCAGCGCCTCGCGGCTGGAGCTGCGGTTGATAGCGATGGGTCTCAGGGTCGCGAGTCCCCATCCGAAGAAGGGGATCCAGAGGAGCTCGCGCTTGATAACCCAGACCTGGGGCCTGAAGTAACGCTGCAGGGCGAGGGTCTCCCAGGCGGACTCGTGCTTGCAGAAAATGATCGTCGGCTGCTCGGGCAGGTTCTCCAGCCCGACGACCTCGTGGTTCAGGTGGCAGGTCTTGTCGAGCCACCAGAGATTGCAGTGGGTCCAGCGCGAGACGAGCGCGTAGCGCACACGGTAGGGAAACGGGAGGGCGAGGATCGCGGCGAACGAGAAAACCACCGACAGCAGACCCTGACCGGCGGCGTACGCGAGCGAGCGCGCGATGAGCGCCACGGTGACCGGTGGAGTATCACCCTTCTCCATAGCGCCCGCATTTTACATGCTGATTCGCTCGGCCCAACCTACGAGAGGATCCGCCGGGTCTCGAAGACGGAGGGGGCGAAGCGCTTGCCGGCGTGACGGATGGTGCGTTTCAGCACGAAGTCGAAGAGCAGTGGGTTGTGCGGGCGTATTGTGCGGATCGTTTTCGCCTCGGAATCGTCGATGTATCCGCGCTCCACCATGGTGGTCATGGAGAAGAGAGGAAAGACGCCGGGAAGCGGGTAGTCGGAGCCGTTCAACAGACGTCCATGCCACTCGTCCCGCTCGAGGACGGTATCCAGCGCCGGGCCGATGCGGTTCAGCTGGGTCATGGCGGAGACGTCGCCGTAGAGCAGGCTCTCGTAGCGCGGCTCGTCCATCAGACGTGCGAATAGATCGAAGTTCGACTGCCGCGGTGCCTCCGGACCGGCGTCGAGGTCTTCGCCGTCGCCCATGGAGGCGCAGTGGGCCACGATCACCCGCACCCCGTGGTCCAGCGCGCGGCGCAGTCGCAGCGGATTGCCGAGCTCTTGCGCATCGTGCACGTGCACCGCGCGCTCGAATCCCGCATGGCTCAGCAACGGCATGCCGAGACGCGCCATCGCTTCGTAGAAAGTGTCGCAGCGCGGCGAGGCCGGGTCGATGTTCATGGCTGGCGGCAGCCACTTGACTGCCCGCGCGCCGTCGCGCGCCGCCTCCTCCAGGGCCTGCACGGCGTCTTCCCGGTACGGATGAACGGAGGCGGCCCACTCGAGCTTGCCGGGACGGCTGTGCGCAACGTCTCTCGCGTAGCTGTTGGGAATGTGGAATTGACTGAAATCCAGGAGGGGGCGCCCGTCGGTGTCGTGGGCGTGGTCGAATGCCAGCAGCACGAGCCGCGTACCGGAGCGGAGCTTGGAATGGTAGTCGAGCAGACGGTGGACGTACCCTTCGTCGACGGGCTTTTCGTCATCGACGCAGGCGGCATTCAGGTAGAACTGGAACTGGGCGAACAGGATCGGGTTTCCCAACTCGCGCATGTCGGGATTCACCCACGCGCCGCCGCCGCTGTCGCCGAGCCCGAGGAGATGCACGTGGGAGTCCCAGATCTGGTCCGTCTCGACGCCGTCCCAGGCGCTCGCGATGAGATCGTGAAGGGCCAGATCGTCCGGCAGGGACGCGTCGAGGCAGGGGTTGGTGAAGCCATCCTCGGGCCAGTAGTACCAGCCCGCTGCCGCCAGGGCGCCGAGGGTCGCGAGTGCGATACGGCGCTTCACGCCTGCAGTCGCGAGATATCCGCCGTCTCGAGAAACAGGTTGCTGATGCTGCGCAGCAGCGCCAGACGATTCTTCCGCAGGCGGTCGTCGTCATCCATGACCTTGACGTTGTCGAAGAAGTCGTCGACCTCTTCTCGAAGCCCGGCGAGACTGGTCATGGCCGTGGTGTAGTCGCGCTTCTTCAGCATGTCGCGCACCCTCGGCGAGAGTCCGAGGGTCTTGGCGGCCAGATTCCATTCGGCATCGGCGGCGAACAGCGTATCGTCCACCTTCTCCGGCACGTCGTCGCCCGCCTGCTTGAGGATGTTCTGGATGCGCTTGTTGGCGGCCGCGAGACTGGCGGCCTCGGGCAGCTTGCGAAACGCGTCGACGGCGTGCACGCGTTTTGCGAAATCATGGGGCTCGCTCGGTTCGCGGGCCTGCACCGCCTGGAAGACGTCCACCGGCACGCCCTGATCGACGAAGTATGCCCGCAGGCGGTCGAGCACGAACTCCATCACCTCGTCCACGACGCCGGCCGAATCTGCGAATTGATCGAAACCGTCCAAGGTGGACTTGAGGAGCTTGCGAAGATCCAGTGGCAGCTCGCCCTCGATCATGATGCGCAGCGTCCCCAGCGCCGCCCGCCGCAGCGCGAAGGGGTCCTTGTCGCCGGTCGGCGCCTGACCGATGAGGAAGATCCCTACCAGCGTGTCCAGGCGATCGGCCACCGACAGCGCCCGGCCGATCGGCGATGCCGGTATGCGATCCCCCGCGAAGCGCGGCCGGTAGGATTCGCCCATGCCATTGGCGGTGCGGTGGTCCTCGCCCTCGGCGAGTGCGTACTCCCGGCCCATGTCGCCCTGCAGCTCGGGAAACTCACCCACCATGTCAGTGACGAGGTCACACTTGTAGAGTGTGCCGGCGCGGCGCGCGAGCTTGACCTCCTCCTGATTCAGTCCCATGGCGATGGCGACGATACCGGCCAGCGCCGCGACACGTTCGGACTTGTCGTAGATCGAGCCGAGCTTCTCCTGGTAGACGACGGCTTTGAGCGCATCGCGGCGCGACTCGAGCGTGGTCTTCTGGTCTGCCTCGAAGAAGAATGCCGCGTCCGCGAGCCGCGGGCGGATGACGCGTTCGTTGCCGTGGCGCACGGTCTCGGGATTGCTGCTCTCGATGTTGCTGATGGCGATGAAGTGGGGCATGAGGGCGCCGTCTTCTCCCATGACGGGAAAGTAGCGCTGGTGGCCCTGCATGGTGGCGGTAAGCACACAGTCGGGCAGTGACAGATACAGGACATCGAAGCTGCCGGTCACGGATACGGGCCACTCCACGAGCGCCGTGTTCTCCTCCAGCAACGCCTCGTCGACGACGGCCTGGCCGCCCATGGTGTCCGCCGCCGCCTCCACCTGGGTCCGAATCATTTCCTTTCGCGCATCGAAGTCCGCGACGACGTGGGCGCCGCCGTAGAGGGTACCCGCATAGGCAGATGGCTCCGTCAGCTCCACCGGTCCCGGATGATGAAAACGGTGGCCGTAGGTCACGGCTCCGCTGCGGATACCCATGATGTCCTCTTCGAGCACGCTCGATCCGTAGATCACCGTAACCCAGTGCACGGGGCGGACGAACTCGACGTCCAGGTTCGACCAGCGCATGCGCCGCGCGATGGGTAGCTTCGCGAGCGCTTCCTCTACCACGGCCGGCAGGAGCGACAGGGTCGACTCTCCCACATCCGTGGATCGAAACAGCAGCCAGCGCCCGTCCGCTGTCTCCATGCGATCCAGATGGGCGACCTCCACGCCGCAGGAGCGGGCGAAGCCTTCGGCGGCGCGGGTCGGGTTGCCGTCGGCGTCGAAGGCGGCGTCGAGAGCCGGCCCGCGGCGCTCCACGTCGCGATCGGGTTGGTTGGCGGGCACGTCGGAGACCAGAACCGCGAGGCGTCGCGGCGTCGCGAACACCGCGCACTCGTGGCTGCCGAGGATCTTCGCCTCGAGGCGTTCGCAGATCGCCTTGCCGAAGGCTTCGGAGAGCCTACGAAGCGACTTCGGCGGCATCTCCTCTGTGCCGATCTCCACCAGCAGATCGGCGCTATCAGACATTGGTCATCTCCTCGGCCTCGTAGAGGAGAGGAAAACCGAGGGCGCGGCGCTTATCGAAGTAACACTGCGCCACCTTGCGCGACATCGTGCGCACACGGAGGATGAATCGCTGCCGCTCGGTGACGGAGATAGCGTGACGGGAGTCCAGCAGGTTGAAGCTGTGGGACGCCTTCAGGACCATGTCGTAGGCCGGGCGTGGGAGCTCGGGCTCCACGAGTTCCGAGCACTGGCGCTCGTAGGCATCGAACTGCGCTGCGAGCACCGCGGTGTCGGCGTACTCGAAGTTGTACGCGGACATCTCCACTTCATTCTGCCGGAACACGTCCCCGTAGGTGATCTCTCCGCGCGGTCCGTCGGTCCAGACGAGGTCGAAGATGCTGTCGACGCCCTGAAGATACATGGCGATGCGCTCGACACCGTAGGCAATCTCGGCGGTCACCGGCCGGCACTCGAGCCCGCCCACCTGTTGGAAGTAGGTGAACTGGGTGATCTCCATGCCGTTCAACCACACTTCCCACCCGAGTCCCCAGGCGCCCAGGGTTGGCGACTCCCAGTTGTCCTCCACGAATCGAATGTCGTACTCCAGCGGATCGATGCCGAGCCAGACCAGCGAATCGAGATACCAGTCCTGGATGTTCAGCGGCGATGGCTTGATGGCCACCTGGTACTGGTAGTAGTGCTGGAGGCGATTGGGGTTGTCGCCGTAGCGGCCGTCCGAGGGGCGCCGTGAGGGCTGGGCATGGGCCGCGGCCCAGGGCTCCGGGCCGATGGCCCGCAGGAAGGTGTCCGGGTGGAAGGTGCCGGCGCCCACTTCCATGTCGTAGGGTTGCAGCAGCACGCATCCCTGGCCCGCCCAGTAGTCGTCCAGGGCCAGGATCAGCCCCTGGAACGTCTTGATGTTCCGTTCCGACGTTGACTTTTCGGGGGGAGCCAAGGAATCGTCTCTGTGCGTACCGGGAAACGAAAAAGTATAGCCTGCAATCGTCGCGGGCGGGCCGTCGCGAGGGCGCCTGCTTCAGTCGACTTCCGACAGTGTCGACTCCACCGTGCGCAATACCTCCCCGTCGCGCACCCGCGAGTACACCAGGGCGAGCCCCTCCGGGATGCGCGTGCGGGCATAGGTTTGCATCTCGTAGCCTCCGTCTTCGAGGACGTGCAGGGCGAACACTGTCAGCGTCTCTTCGTGAAGGCGTGCCCAGACGAACGGGTCGCCCTTCAGGGGATCCAGGGGTACGGCATGACCGAACATGTCCGTGCGCTCGCCTGAGCGAAAGATGTTGTTGCGGCGGGTGGGAAGGAAGTCGATGGCGTAGGTCTTACGCTTCAACTTTCCATTCGACATCTTGGTCACGGAAGTCCACTCGACGGTGAACCCATTCGGATGCGGGGCGATTTTCACCCGCAGGTCGCGCTTGCGAAGCTGACCGCCGTAGTCGGTCATCGTCTCGCCCTCGAACTCACCGAAGAATGCGTCGATGTCGGATGCCGCCGCCGGGGCTGCGGCCGCCGCCGTCAGCGCGAGGCAGACGACGAGCGCGGGGGCCCGGATGAATTCCATGGGTGTCATGATCGTTCCTCCAACGGGCACGCACAGTATTAAACACATAGTCCCCGGGCTCAATTCGGTGCTGGCACGCAGGGACCGATGGTCGGCGCGCCGGGAAGCGCCGACGGCGGGGCGGCGGGGCAGGATGAGAGCCTGAATCGCCCATCCATATCGGGAGTCCGACATGATCCCATTCACCATATTACTCGCGAGCCTCATCCTGCTGGGCGCCGCCATCGCCCTGCGCCAGCGTCAGCCGCGGACCGGATCCGGCGGGGCCCCGTCCTCGATGGCGCCCTCGACGGCGCCCGTGGATCGCGGCCAGGATCTGTTGCCGGAGGGCAGCGGCGACGGGGACGGTCTCGCCGCCTTCTACGCCTATCAGATGGCCGCCGGGAGCATCGACAGGCCCCGCCAGGGCTGACAAAGCGGTGCGCCGCGGGGCCGTAGCCGCTATCCTTCCCGACTGCGTTCCTGTGCCCTCGTCGACGCTCGTCGGGGGCGAACATCGGGCACCGAGTCATGCAGCACCCGCAGTCATACGACGTCATCGTCATCGGTGGCGGCCACGCCGGTACCGAGGCGGCCCTCGCCTCGGCTCGCGCCGGCGCGCGCACCCTGCTGCTCACCCAGAGTATCGAGACCCTCGGCCAGATGAGCTGCAATCCGGCTATCGGCGGTATCGGCAAAGGGCATCTGGTCAGGGAGATCGACGCACTCGGCGGCATCATGGCGACGGCGGCGGATCATTGCGGCATCCAGTTCCGCACGCTGAACGCCCGCAAGGGGCCGGCGGTGCGCGCGACCCGCGCCCAGATCGACCGCAATCTCTACCGCGGCTTCATCCGCCGCGCCCTCGAATCCCAGGCGAACCTCACCCTGTTCCAACAGGCAGTCGACGATCTGCTGGTGGAAGGCGATCGCGTGGTGGGTGCGCGCACCCAGATGGGTCTCGAGTTCCGAGCGCGATCGGTGGTGCTCACGGTGGGTACCTTCCTCGGCGGCCGCATCCACATCGGCCTCAGTAACTACGAAGGGGGTCGGGCCGGCGATCCGCCCGCGAACGCGCTCGCGCTGCGCCTGCGGGAGTACCCGTTCCGGGTCGACCGCCTGAAGACCGGCACGCCGCCGCGCATCGATGCCCGCAGCATCGACTTCGATGCCCTGGAGTGCCAGCCGGGGGATTCACCGGTTCCCGTGTTCTCCTATCTGGGGCACGGCGCGCAGCACCCGCGCCAGGTTCCCTGTCACGTCACCCACACTAATGCGCGCAGCCACGCCATCATCCGCGAGGGGCTGGACCGCTCGCCGATGTACAGCGGCGTCATCGAAGGGGTCGGGCCCCGTTACTGCCCGTCGGTGGAGGACAAGGTGGTCCGATTCGCCGATCGCGACTCCCATCAGATCTTCGTCGAGCCGGAGGGTCTCGAGACCAACGAGGTCTATCCCAACGGCATCTCCACCAGCCTGCCCTTCGACGTGCAATACGCGATGGTGCGTTCCATCCGCGGCTTCGAGGCGGCCCACATTACCCGCCCCGGCTACGCCATCGAGTACGACTTCTTCGATCCCCGGGATCTGAAGCCGAGCCTCGAGACACGTTTCGTGCAGGGCCTCTTCTTCGCGGGCCAGATCAACGGCACCACCGGCTACGAGGAAGCGGCGGCCCAGGGGTTGGTCGCCGGACTCAACGCCGCGGGGGCCGCGTCCGGTCGCGAGGCCTGGTGGCCCCGGCGCGATCAGGCCTATATCGGCGTCCTCATCGACGATCTCGTGACCCGCGGCACGAGCGAGCCCTATCGCATGTTCACCAGCCGCGCCGAGTACCGGCTGTTGCTGCGCGAGGACAACGCCGATCTGCGTCTGACACCCCGCGGGCGCGAGCTCGGCTTGGTGGACGACGCGCGCTGGCGGGCATTCGAGCAGAAGCGCACCGCCATCGAGGAGGAGCAGCGGCGCCTCTCCCGGGTCGTCGTGCGCGCCGCCGGGGCCGGTATTGAGCGGGTAGTCGGCGCGCCGCTGACCCGGGACTGCACCGCTCTGGACCTGTTGCGCCGGCCGGAGGTGGACTACCGGGAGCTGATGACACTGCCCGGCGTGGGGCCCGGGCTCACGGACGCTCCGGTCGTGGAGCAGATCGCGATCCAGGCCCGCTATCACGGCTACATCGAACGCCAGAGCGCCGAGGTCGCGCGGACCGTTGCCCAGTCGGAGACCGCGCTGCCCGAGGATCTCGATTATGGGGACGTGCGCGGATTGTCGGCGGAAGTATGCGAGAAGCTTTCCGCCCGGCGCCCCGCCACCGTCGGACAGGCGTCGCGCATCGACGGCGTGACGCCGGCGGCCATCTCTCTCCTGCTGGTGCACCTGAAGAAGCGCAGCCTGGAACGCCGGTCGAGTGGAGCCCTTGGCGAGGGGTCGCGCCGGCAAGCCTGACATCGGCGCCGGCGCGCTCCGCGGACGCCTGGACGCGGGACTCGCCGCCATGGCGTTGGATCTCGACCCGGCGGCCCGGGACCGGCTCGTCGCCTACATCCTGCTCCTGGCGCGCTGGAACCGCGCTTACAACCTGACCGGGGTGCGGGACGCGAAAGAAATGGTGTCGCGGCATCTGCTGGACAGCCTGTCGGCGCTGCCCTACGTGCGCGGAGAGCTCTGCCTCGATGTCGGCAGCGGCGCGGGCCTGCCCGGGCTCGTGCTGGCGGCGGTGCGGCCGGATGTCTCATGGGTGCTGCTCGACAGCAACGCGAAGAAGTGCCGCTTCCTCACCCACGCGGGGGCGGAGCTGGGGCTCAAAAACGTCAGGGTGGAGCGCTGCCGGCTGGAGGATTTTCACCCCGACGAGCGCTTTTCCACTATCATAAGTCGCGCGCTCTCCAATCTTGCCGACTTCGTTGCCGGGACGCAGCGCCTGCTTGCGTCCGGGGGATGCCTGTTGGCCATGAAGGGGCGGGATCCGGAGCACGAGCTTGCTGCTTCGGGTGATTGGGGCGGGCAGGCGGAGGTGGTTCCGGTGAGCCTGCCCGGGCTCGAGGACGGACAGCGCCATCTGGTCATCGTGACCGAATCGGGCGAGAGCAACTGACGATGCGGAGCTGAGCGAGAGCCGATGGGCAAGATCATCGCGGTCGCCAATCAAAAGGGTGGTGTCGGCAAGACGACCACCAGCATCAATCTCGGCGCCTCACTGGCCGCCGCCAAGCGGCGGGTGCTCCTGGTGGATCTCGACCCTCAGGGCAATGCCACCATGGGCAGCGGCGTGGACAAGCGCAGCGTCGAGCGCTCCACCTACGATGTGCTCATGGGCGAAGCCAGCGTCGGCGAGGTGGCGGTATCGGTCGAGCACAGCAGCTATGCTCTGGTGCCCGCCAACGCCGACCTGACCGGCGCCGAGGTTGCGTTGCTGGAAGAGATCGGTCGGGAGATGCGCCTGCGCCAGGCGTTCAAGCCCGTAAGAGACTCCTATGACTACGTCATCATCGACTGTCCGCCGTCGTTGAACATGCTGACGGTGAATGCGCTGGTGGCGGCGGATTCCGTCATGATCCCCATGCAGTGCGAGTACTATGCGCTG